>NZ_JBXAST010000004.1:0-117129 GCF_058809645.1 Azospira sp. MPR-E4
GAAATAGACGCCCCGGGGCACTTCCAGGCGGGAATTGAACATCTTGTAGAGCTTGTTGCGCCGCGCCGCCTTGAAGGCCACCAGCTCGTAATAGAGCTTCTGCAGCCGCTCGGCCGCCGCCTTCTGGGCCGCATCGGCAGTGAATCCGCGGGAGGCCAGCAGGGCCTCATAGGCATCGAGCATACCGCGCTCGGGAACGTTGAGGGTACGGTGAGGCATGGGGAATCCGTCGGGGGCACCGGGGGTGCGATGTTGTTGTGGCGCCTGGGTATGTGAAAGGCCAAACGCTGGAAGTCCTGTATTTTAAAACATCGGCAGGGGACGGCCCAGCGTTAGAAATAGAAGTCCTACTACTGACTAGGAATACCTATCTACGATACTGATCGATCTATGCTCGCTAGCCAGCGAAATTTGAGACAAATGCCAAGTAAATGGATAATCACATCTACTCCTAATTCGACATGGCAATAAACAACACGGTCCCAGATCAACCTCGTTAAGCTACCCCTTATAGCGTTACACCATGGACATCATTCTCAGCAATATCACCAGCATGCATTGGTGGTTCGATATGGTTTTCCCCGTTGCTATCGCCGCGTTATTACCAAAAATATTTCGCTGGCTATCATCACATGCAAAATCGCTAAGTCGTAGCATTCGGGCGAAGCGCCTTCACCGAATTAAGTCTATTCGCCATGACTCGCTATTGATTTCCTATGAAATGAACAGGTCAAGTGCATTCTTTGTAGTCTTTGTACTTTTAGCTATCGGCACAGTTATTACGCTTTTGTTCACCCCGAATCAACAACCGCGTACAGGAAGTGAAGCATCAGTTTTCTGGCTTGCACCCATTCCCATGTTTTGGGCTGAACTCGCATGGTTGCTCAAAGACAGACTTGTTCGAGAAACCCTCAAGTCACGGGCAAAGTTACGGATGGCATCTCGGCATGGGACTACAGGCCATTAGTCCCAAGTTCCGCATGGCCCATAGGAAAAAGATGTTGGCCGGAAATTTCAACCTCCTTCACATCCACCTCTACAGATTCAATATTGCTAGCCAAGTCTTAATCTGAACGGAAAGAAAAAGGCGAGGAACAATCCTCGCCTTTTTTGTCTGCACCGGGCCGCAGCCCGGATGCTTTACGCTTAGAAGTGCAGCGGGCGCTTGTCGCAGGCCAGGGCGGCTTCGTGCACCGCTTCCGACAGGGTCGGGTGGGCGTGGCAGATGCGGGCCAGGTCTTCGGAGGCGCCGCCGAACTCCATGGTCACCACGGCTTCTGCGATCAGTTCGGAGGCATTGGGGCCGATGATGTGCACACCCAGGATGCGGTCGGTCTTGGCGCAGGCCAGCATCTTGACGAAGCCGGTGGGGTCGCCCATGCCCAGGGCCCGGCCGTTGGCCAGGAAGGGGATCTTGCCGGCCTTGTAGGCCACGCCATCAGCCTTGAGCTGCTGTTCGGTCTTGCCGACCCAGGCGATCTCGGGGCTGGTGTAGATGACCCAGGGGATGGTGTCGAAGTTGCAGTGACCGGCCTGGCCGGCCATCAGTTCGGCAACCATGACGGCCTCTTCCATGGCCTTGTGGGCCAGCATGGGGCCGGACACCACGTCGCCCACAGCCCAGACGCCGGGCAGGTTGGTGCGGCAGTGGCCGTCCACTTCGATCTGGCCGCGCTCGTTGAGCTTGAGGCCGATCTTTTCGGCGTTGAGGCCGTCGGTGTTGGGCACACGGCCGACGGAGACGATCAGGCGCTCCGCATCCAGCTTCTGTTCCTTGCCGTCCTTGTCGGTGTAGGCGATGGAGACGCCCTTCTTGCTGACCTTGGTCTCGCCCAGCTTGACGCCCATCTGGATGTTGAGGCCCTGCTTGGTGAACAGCTTGAGGGCTTCCTTGGCCACGTCCTGGTCGGCGGCGGCGAGGAAGTCGGGAGAGGCTTCCAGGATGGTCACTTCGGAACCCAGACGGCGCCACACGGAGCCCATTTCCAGGCCGATGACGCCGGCGCCGATGATGGCCAGCTTCTTGGGCACGGACTGTTGTTCCAGGGCGCCTTCGTTATCCAGCACGATCTTCTGGTCCACGGCGATGCCGGGCAGATGACGGGCCTTGGAGCCGGTGGCGACGATGACCTGCTTGGCCTCGACGACTTCGTCGCCGACCTTGACCTGCCAACCGGCGCCGCCCTGACCGACGAAGGAACCGTGGCCATTGAGCTGGGTGACCTTGTTCTTCTTGAACAGGCCCTTGATGCCGGAGGTGAGCTGGGTCACCACGGCGGTCTTGCGGCCGATCATGGTGGGCACGTCGATCTTGGGTGCGCTCACCTGGATGCCCTGGGCGGCGAAGGCGTGGCCGGCTTCCTCGAACAGGTGGGAGGTGTGCAGCAGGGCCTTGGAGGGAATGCAGCCCACGTTCAGGCAGGTGCCGCCGAGGCGGGGTTCGCCCTTGGGATCGGCGTAGGGATTGGATTCGCAGCAGGCGACGGAGAAGCCCAGCTGGGCGGCGCGGATGGCAGCCACATAGCCGCCGGGGCCGCCGCCGATGACGAGAACGTCGAATTGTTTGGACATGGTCAGAACCTTTCGTTCATGAAAAGAACGCAGAGGGCGAAGGCTGGTGGCCCCGCGGCTCTGCGTTCCTTGGATCAGTCAGTCAATGCGCATTAAACGCCGAGCAGCAGGCGGGCGGGATCTTCCAGGGCTTCCTTCATGGTCACCAGACCCAGCACGGCTTCGCGGCCGTCGATGATGCGGTGGTCGTAGGACATGGCCAGGTAGTTGATGGGGCGCACCACCACTTGACCGTTCTCGACCACGGCGCGGTCCTTGGTGGCATGGATGCCGAGGATCGCGGACTGGGGCGGGTTGATGATGGGGGTGGAGAGCATGGAGCCGAACACACCGCCGTTGGAGATGGAGAAGGTGCCACCGGTCAGTTCTTCGATGGAGATCTTGCCGTCCTTGGCCTTCTGGCCGTATTCGGCAATCTTCTTCTCGATGTCGGCGATGGACATCTGGTCGGCATCACGCAGGATGGGCACCACCAGACCGCGGGGGGAACCCACGGCGATACCGATGTCGATGTAGCCGTGATAAACGATGTCGTTGCCATCCACGGAGGCGTTCAGGATCGGGTACTTCTTCAGGGCAGCCACGGCGGCCTTGACGAAGAAGCCCATGAAGCCCAGACGCACGCCATGTTCCTTCTCGAACTTGTCGCCGTACTGCTTGCGCAGGGCCATGACCGGGGCCATGTTCACTTCGTTGAAGGTGGTGAGGATGGCGTTTTCGTTCTTGGACTGCAGCAGGCGCTCGGCGATGCGGGCGCGCAGGCGGGTCATGGGAACGCGCTGCTCGGGACGGTCACCCAGGGGGATGGACACGGCAGGGGCAGCCACGGCGGGCGCGGCGGCCTTGGCTTGGGCGCCCACGGCGTCTTCCTTGGTGACACGGCCACCACGGCCGGTGCCGGAGACGTCGGCGGCAGCGATGCCCTTCTCGTCCAGGATCTTGCGGGCGGCGGGGCTGGCGGTGCCGGCAGCAGCAGCCGGAGCAGCGGCAGCTGCCACCGGGGCCGGAGCGGCAGCGGCGGGAGCAGCGGCGGCAGCCGGAGCGGCGCCGGCGGCAGCCTTGGCTTCGGTGTCGATCTGGGCGATGACTTCGCCGGAAACCACGGTGTCGCCGTCGCCCTTGATGATCTTGACGATCACGCCGGCATCGGGAGCGGGCAGTTCCAGGACCACCTTGTCGGTTTCGATATCGATGAGGTTCTCATCGCGGCTGACAGCTTCGCCTGCCTTCTTGTGCCAGGACACCAGGGTGGCTTCGGCAACGGATTCGGACAGTTGCGGGACTTTGACGTCGATAATCATGATCTACGTTTCCTTTGTCTCTCGGTTTTAGTTCAGTTTGCCCAGTGCTTCTTCCAGCAGGGCTTTTTGTTGCTCCACGTGCTTGGCCAGGTAACCCACGGCCGGCGCAGCAGCAGCAGGACGGGCCACCACGTGCAGGGTCTGACCCTTCTTCAGGGCGACTTGCAGGCGGTGAGCCTTGGCGTACCAGGCACCCTGGTTCAGGGGCTCTTCCTGGCACCACACCAGTTCCTTGGCGTTGGGGAACTTGGACAGTTCCTCATCGAAGCGCTTGTCGTCGAACGGATACAGCTGCTCGACGCGCAGGATGGCGATGTTCTCCAGTTTGCGTTCCTTGCGGGCGGCCACCAGGTCGTAATAGACCTTGCCGGCGCAGGCGATGACACGGGTGACCTTCTTCGCTTCCAGCTTCTCGGTTTCGCCGATGATGGTCTGGAAGGTGCCGTTGGCCAGCTCGTCCAGGGAGCAGGAAGCGCTGGGGTTGCGCAGCAGGGACTTGGGCGTCATCACCACCAGGGGCTTGCGCTGCTTGCGCACCATCTGGCGACGCAGCAGGTGGAAGATCTGGGCGGCGTTGGAGGGGTAGCAGACTTCCCAGTTGAACTCGGCGGAAAGCTGCATGTAGCGTTCCAGGCGGGCGGAGGAGTGCTCCGGACCCTGGCCTTCGTAGCCGTGGGGCAGCAGCAGGGTCAGACCGCAGGCACGACCCCACTTGGCCTCGCCGGAGCAGAGGAACTGGTCGATCACCACCTGGGCGCCGTTGGCGAAGTCGCCGAACTGGCCTTCCCACACCACCAGCTCATTGGGCTCGGCGGTGGCGTAGCCGTATTCGAAGGCCAGCACGGCCTCTTCGGACAGCACGGAGTCGAAGCTCTGGAAATTGCCCTGGTCTTCCTGCAGGTTGGCCAGGGGGATGTAGGAACCGGCGTCCCACTTTTCCCGGTTCTGGTCGTGCAGCACACCGTGACGGTGGAAGAAGGTGCCGCGACCCACGTCCTCGCCGGAGATGCGCACGCCGTAGCCCTGGGCCAGCAGGGTGGCGTAGGCCAGGTTCTCGGCCATGCCCCAGTCCACCGGCAGCTTGCCCTCACCCATCTGGGCCCGGTCTTCGATGATCTTCTTGACGCGGGAGTGCATGGTGAAGTTTTCGGGAATGGCAGTCAGGCGCTTGGCCAGACGCTGCAGTTCCTTCTTCGGCACCTTGGTGTTGCCGAGCTCGGTGTACTTCTTGTTGGTGTAGGGCGCCCAGTCGTTGGCGTGCTGGCGCTTGTAGTTGGACAGCACGGGGTCGGACAGCAGCTTGCCCTGGTCGAGGGCGGCGCGGAAGTCCTTGATGATCTGGTCGGGACCGTCGGCGGAGAGCACGCCCTGGGCCACCAGCTTGTCCGCGTACAGCTTGCGGGTGCCGGGGTGGGCCTGAATCTTCTTGTACATCAGGGGCTGGGTCACCATCGGCTCGTCCTGCTCGTTGTGGCCGAGCTTACGGAAACAGATGATGTCGATGACCACGTCCTTCTTGAAGGTCTGACGGAATTCCAGGGCCAGCTGGGTGACCAGGGCCACGGCTTCCGGATCATCGCCATTGACGTGGAAGATCGGGGCTTCGACCATCTTGAAGATGTCGGAGCAGTACAGGGAGGAACGGTAGTCCCGGGGATCGGAGGTGGTGAAGCCGATCTGGTTGTTCACCACGACGTGCACCGTGCCGCCGGTGCCGTAGCCGCGGGTCTGGGAGAAGTTCAGCATTTCCTGGTTCACCCCCTGGCCGGCAACGGCGGCATCGCCGTGGATCAGGACGGGCAGGATCTGGGCCTTGGCCGCATCGTCACCGCCGCGACGACGCTGGCGGGCATAGACGGAACCTTCCACCACCGGGTTCACGATTTCCAGGTGGGAGGGGTTGAAGGCCAGGGTCAGGTGCACCGGACCATGGTCGGTGGACACGTCGGAGGAGAAGCCCATGTGGTACTTCACGTCGCCGGAGGACAGATCCTGGGCCTTCTTGCCTTCGAACTCGTCGAACAGCATCTTGGGCGCCTTGCCCAGGGTGTTCACCAGCACGTTGAGGCGGCCGCGGTGGGCCATGCCGATGACGATTTCCTGGACGCCGGTGGCGGCGCCGGTGCGGATCACTTCGTCCATGGCGACGATGAGGGACTCGCCGCCTTCCAGGGAGAAGCGCTTCTGACCCACGTAGCGGGTGTGCAGGTAGCGTTCCAGGGTCTCGGCCACGGTCAGGCGGTCGAGCAGGCGCTTCTTGCGCTCGGGCGTGTAGTTGCCATTGCCGCGGCTGGGTTCCAGGCGTTCCTGCAGCCAGCGCTTCTGGGCAATGTCGCTCATGTACATGTATTCGACGCCGATGGAACCGCAGTAGGTTTCCTTCAGCGCCTCGATGATCTGGCCCAGGGGAGCGCGATCGGCGCCGAACTGGAAGGAGCCGGTATTGAAGGGCTCGTTCAGGTCGGCGGGCGTGAAGCCGTAGAAGGACGGCTCCAGTTCCTGGATTTCGGGGCGTTCCTGGCGCTTGAGCGGGTCCAGATTGGCCCAGCGGTTGCCCAGGAAGCGGTAGGCATTGATCAGCTGCAGGACGGCAACCTGCTTCTTGTCGTCACCTGCGGCCACCACGGTACGCACCGGACCCCGCTTGCCCTGTTCGGCAAAGGCGGCGATCACGGGGAAGTGGGGAACATCGCGGGCAGCGGCACCCGGCTGCTGGGCCAGCTTGTCGAAGTATTCGCGCCATTCGTCGGGAACGGACGCGGGATTGTCGAGGTAGTTCTCGTACAGCTCCTCCACGAACGGGGCATTGCCGCCGAAGAGGTAGGAGGTGCCGAAGTTTTGCATCATCATGGCAATCACCTGTGGTGTGGTTTTATTGTTGGAACGTCTGTCTCTCACTGCAATCGGCGAATTTTCCGCCGACCATTGAAAAAAAGGGCGGCCACGCCGCCCCTTTTCTCGTCTTACTTACGGCTGGCCAGCGGCGCGACGTCGCGCTTGGCGGCGCCGATGTACAGCTGACGCGGACGACCGATCTTGTATTCCGGATCGGTGATCATCTCTTCCCACTGGGTCATCCAGCCCACGGTACGAGCCAGGGCGAAGATGCAGGTGAACATGGAAGTGGGGATACCGAGGGCCTTCTGCACGATGCCGGAGTAGAAGTCCACGTTCGGGTAGAGCTTCTTCTCGACGAAGTACGGATCTTCCAGGGCGATCTTTTCCAGTTCCATGGCCAGCTTGAACAGGCGATCGTTTTCCAGGCCCAGTTCCTTCAGAACGTCGTTGCACACCTGGCGCATCAGCTTGGCGCGGGGGTCGAAGTTCTTGTAAACGCGGTGGCCGAAGCCCATCAGCTTGAAGGAGTCGTTCTTGTCCTTGGCGCGGGCGATGTATTCGCCGACGCGGGAGACGTCGCCGATCTCTTCCAGCATCTGCAGGCAGGCTTCATTGGCGCCGCCGTGGGCAGGGCCCCACAGGCAGGCGATACCGGCGGAGATGCAGGCGAAGGGGTTGGCACCGGAGGAGCCGGCCAGACGCACGGTGGAGGTGGAGGCGTTCTGCTCGTGGTCGGCGTGCAGGGTGAAGATGATGTCCAGGGCGCGGACCAGCACGGGGTTCGGCTTGTAGGTCTCGCAGGGGGTGCCGAACATCATGTGCATGAAGTTGGCGGTGTAGTCCAGGTCGTTGCGCGGGTACATGAACGGCTGACCGGTCGTGTACTTGTAGGCCATGGCAACGATGGTGGGCATCTTGGCGATGATGCGGTTGAAGCTGATGCTGCGATGCTCGGCATCGGAGAAGTCCATGGCTTCATGGTAGAAGGCGGACAGAGCACCGACCACACCGACCATCACGGCCATGGGGTGGGCGTCGCGGCGGAAGCCGCTGAAGAACTTGGCCAGCTGTTCGTGCACCATGGTGTGGTTCTTGATGGTGTCTTCGAAAGCGGTCTTCTGGGAAGCGTTCGGCAGTTCGCCGTTCTTCAGCAGGTAGGCGACTTCCAGGAAGTTGCAGTTTTCGGCCAGTTGCTCGATGGGATAGCCGCGGTACAGCAGCTCGCCCTTGTCGCCATCGATGAAGGTAATCTTGGATTTGCAGCTGGCAGTGGACAGGAAGCCGGAATCGTAGGTGAAGAGACCGGTTTTGCCGCCCAGGGTACGAATGTCAATACAGTCGTTGCCGTGGGTGGGAGACATGATCGGGAAATCGACCGGCCCTTGGCCTTCGATATTGAGAGTAGCCTTGCGTTCGCTCATTTTGCAGCCCCTGTGGTGGTGGTTGTCATCACTACTTTTTTAGCGAAGGACGAGGCGCCATGGTGGCGCCCCTTCCTTACTCAGCACTTACGCAATTTGGCCAGTACGGCAGCCTCATGCGGGTCGGAAAGTTCCTTGCCCCCAACAATCAGGCCAAGGAAATCCCAATCTTCTAATTCCGCCAGCTTTTTGAAGGCTTCGACCTCCGGTTCCGTCAGCTTGTCGAATTCCTGGTCGAGGAATTTGGTCAGCGTCAGGTCCAGCTCCAGGAGGCCGCGGCGGATGCAGCGCCAGCGAAGGCGCTCGTATTCAGCACGATCCATTAAACAGCACGCCGAACCATCATTTCCTTGATCTTGCCGATGGCCTTGGTGGGGTTCAGGCCCTTCGGACAGACATCAACGCAATTCATGATGGTGTGGCAACGGAACAGGCGATACGGGTCTTCCAGGTTGTCCAGACGTTCGTTGGTGGCCTGGTCGCGGGTATCGGCGATGAAGCGGTAAGCAGCCAGCAGGCCGGCCGGACCGACGAACTTGTCGGGGTTCCACCAGAAGGACGGGCAGGAGGTGGAGCAGCAGGCGCAGAGGATGCACTCGTACAGGCCGTTCAGCTCTTCACGCTCTTCCGGAGACTGCAGACGCTCGCGCTCGGGAGGAGGATCGTTGTTGATCAGGTACGGCTTGATGGAGTGGTACTGCTTGAAGAACTGGGTCATGTCCACGATCAGGTCGCGCACCACGGGCAGACCGGGCAGGGGCCGCAGCACGATGGGCTGGGGCAGCTCGTCCACGTCGGTGAGGCAGGCCAGACGGTTCTTGCCATTGACGTTCATGGCGTCGGAACCGCACACGCCTTCGCGGCAGGAGCGGCGGAAAGCCAGGGAATCGTCCTTGACCTTCAGGCGCACCAGGGCATCCAGCAACTTCTTGTCGGACTGTTCCAGTTCGACGGTGATGTCCTGCATGTAAGGTGCGTTGTCCTTATCCGGATCGTAGCGATAGATCTTGAATTGAACGGTACGTTTGGTATTGGCGCTCATTTGCGTAATTCCTTCCTGGCCTTAGTAGGTCCGCTTGGCGAGAGCGATGGACTCGACGTCGGCAGACATCGGCTGCAGGTTCACCGGCTTGTAGTCGAGGCGGTTGCCTTCGGAGTACCACAGGGTGTGCTTGAGCCAGTTCTTGTCGTCGCGGCCGGCCGGGGTCTCGGCGGTATCCAGGGCATCGTCGCGCACGTGGGCGCCGCGGGATTCCTTGCGGGCTTCGGCGGAGATCATGGTGGCCTTGGCCACTTCGATCAGGTTGTCCAGTTCAAGGGCTTCGGTACGGGCGGTGTTCCAGACCTTGGACTTGTCCTTGATCTCGGTGGTCTTGGCCCGTTCGGCGACCTTCTTGATTTCCTCGACGCCAGCCTTGAGCAGGTCGTTGAAGCGGAACACGCCGGCATGCTTTTGCATGGTGCGCTGCATGGCCAGACGGACTTCATGCACGCTCTCGCCGTTCTTCTGGTTGTCCAGACGGGCGATACGGGCCAGGGAAACGTCGGCGGCGTTGGCCGGCAGGGGCTTGTGGGCGCGGGGATTGCCCTTCAGGTCTTCCACCACGGACTCGCCGGAGGACTTGCCGAAGACCAGCAGGTCCAGCAGGGAGTTGGTGCCCAGGCGGTTGGCGCCATGCACTGAAGCGCAGGCGCACTCGCCAGCGGCGTAGAAACCGCCCACGGGAACGGACTTCTCGTCGCCCTTCGGCACAATGACCTGGCCCTTGTAGTTGGTCGGAATACCGCCCATCTGGTAGTGGCAGGTCGGCACCACGGGGATCGGGGCCTTGATGGGATCCACACCGGCAAACTGGATGGAGATTTCACGAATGCCGGGCAGGCGCTTCATGATGGTCTCGGGGGACAGGTGGGTAATGTCCAGCAGCACGTGATCCTTGTCGGGACCGCAGCCGCGGCCTTCATTGATCTCGGTCACCATGGAACGGGACACCACGTCGCGGGAGGCCAGATCCTTCAGGTTGGGGGCATAGCGTTCCATGAAGCGCTCGCCGGAAGCGTTGCGCAGAATGCCGCCTTCGCCGCGCACGCCTTCGGTGATCAGCACACCGGCACCGGCCACGCCGGTGGGGTGGAACTGCCAGAATTCCATGTCTTCCAGGGGGATGCCGGCACGGGCAGCCATACCGACGCCGTCACCGGTGTTGATGAAGGCATTGGTGGAAGAGTAGTAGATGCGACCGGCACCGCCGGTGGCGAAAATGGTGGCCTTGGCGTGGAAGATGTGAACCTCGCCGGTTTCCATTTCCATGGCGGTCACGCCCAGCACGTCGCCGTCTTCGTCACGGATCAGGTCCAGGGCCATCCATTCCACGAAGAACTGGGTGTTGGCCTTGACATTGCGCTGGTACATGGCGTGCAGCATGGCATGACCTGTACGGTCAGCGGCTGCACAGGAGCGGTTCACCGGCTTCTCGCCATAGTTCTGGGAGTGGCCGCCGAAGGGGCGCTGGTAGATCTTGCCGCTGTCCAGACGGTCGAAGGGCATGCCGAAGTGTTCCAGTTCCACGACCACTTCGTTGGCCTTCTTTACCATGAATTCGATGGCGTCCTGGTCACCGAGCCAGTCGGAACCCTTGACGGTGTCGTACATGTGCCAGTGCCAGTTGTCCTCGGTCACATTGCCGAGGGAGGCGGCCACGCCACCCTGGGCGGCAACCGTATGGGAACGGGTGGGGAACACCTTGGACAGCACGGCGGTCTTGAGACCGGCTTCGGAAACTTGCAGTGCGGCGCGCAGACCGGCACCGCCGGCACCCACGATCACCACATCATACTTATGCACGGGGATAGTCATTACTTACAGTCTCCACAGAATCTGAGTGGCCCAGCCGGCGTAGCCGAGCAGGGCGAAAATGGTCAGGACATGCAGCACCAGGCGGATGCCGGTGGGCTTGACGTAGTCCATCCAGATGTCACGCACGCCGATCCAGGCGTGGTAGAACAGGGAGAGGAAAAACAGGAAGGTAATGAACTTCATGAAGCCGTTGGCGAACAGGCCGCGCCAGGCTTCGTAGGTGTTGGGGCCGATAGCGCCGACGGCCGCCAACAGGATGACGGAATAGACGGCCATGATGACGGCCGTGGCGCGCTGGGCAATCCAGTCCTTCAGGCCGTAATGGGCGCCAACAACAATGCGATTTACCATAGCAGGGCAACTCCCAGGATGACGGTCAGCGCGATGCTGACGGCGAAGACGATCTTGCTGGTCAGACGGGCGGATTCGAGATCAACGCCCATGTGCACATCCAGGAACAGGTAGCGGATACCGGCACAGAAGTGGTGACAGAAGGCCCACAGCAGGCCCAGCAGGATGATCTTGACCAGGGGATGGGCTGCGACGGCCTTGAAGGTGGCAAACGACTCGGGCGTCGCCAGGCTGCTTTGGAACAGCCACAGCAGCAGGGGCAGACACAGGAACAGGCCGGCGCCGCTGACACGGTGGAGAATGGAAAGAATACCCGGTAGGGGCAGGCGGATCGTTGTCAGGTCCAGATTTTTCGGACGCTTCTTTTTGATACTGAGTTCTGCCATGAACGTCATCCCTCTTGCTTGTTGCGAAACGGCGACTGAACTGCCACCGCACCCTTATGAAAGTTATAAATTATAGTGTTTTTCGACTTCCCTTTGTTTCCGAATTTCCGTTGCCGCCGACCTCCTTGTCTCAGCCTAGTTCATTCAGATAATGGTGTTTCTGGGTCGAGTAAAAGCCGCGGCGCCACTCGACCGGCTTGTTGCCGTAGGTAAATGCCACCCGCTCCACCAGCAGCAGGGGACTACCTTCCGGCACCCGCAGCAAATCCGCATTGCTCTTGTCTGCAGCCACAGCACGAATGCGCTCTTCGGCGCGGATCATGCGCACGCCGTAACGGGACTCGTACATGCTGTAGAGGGATTGATCGCTGCCCTTGAGGATTTCCAGGGAGAGATCAGGAAAGAGATCGCTGGGCACGTAGATTTCGTCCAGCACCACCGGCTCGGCATCAAAGCTCAACAACCGGCGCACGATGGTGATGGGCTTGCCGACTTCGAGACCGAGAACCCGCGCCACATCCTGGCCGGCCTTGGCACGCCAGCATTCGATGGGTTCGCTGTGGGATTGCTGCAGACCGCCTTCGTTGGGAACGAGGCGCAAAAAACGGAAAAAGGAACGGGGATCGTTGTGGGTGGCGACGAAAGTGCCCTTGCCCTGACGACGCACCAGGAGATTTTCGGCAGCCATCTCGTCGATGGCCTTGCGCACCGTTCCCTGACTCACACCAAAGCGCAACGCCAGCTCGGATTCGCTGGGAATGGCATCGCCGGGACCCCATTCCCCCGCTTCCAGGCTACTCATCATCAACTCCTTGATCTGACGATACAAAGGGCTGAAGGTGGGCGACAGTGACGTAACTTGGCGGGTCATAATCTGGTTATTTCAGCACAAAAAACGTCAATAGTCTATTCTAATACTTACATCTTATATAAGACATAAGTTGCAACATTGACACCCCGGAAACGAGGGCATACTATTTCAAAGCTTGGCGCGGAGAGCCTGCGCCGGCGACGAATTCACGAATTTTGTTCAACGACTGTACTCACAGGAGTCGCACCATGTCCAAAGCCCCCATGCGCGTAGCCGTTACCGGCGCCGCCGGCCAGATCGGCTACAGCCTGCTCTTCCGCATCGCCTCCGGCGAAATGCTCGGCAAAGACCAGCCCGTCATTCTGCAGCTGCTCGATCTGCCGCAAGCCCAGCAGGCCGTCAAGGGCGTGATGATGGAACTGGAAGACTGTGCTTTCCCGCTGCTGGCCGGCATGGTTGCCACCGACGACCCCAACGTCGCCTTCAAGGATGCCGACGTCTGTCTGCTGGTGGGCGCCCGCCCCCGCAGCAAGGGCATGGAGCGTGCCGACCTGCTGACCGCCAACGGAGCCATCTTCACCGTTCAGGGCAAGGCCATCGCTGAAAACGCCAAGGAAGACGTGAAGGTCCTGGTGGTGGGCAACCCCTGCAACACCAACGCCTACATCGCCGCTTCCGCCGCCAAGAAGGTTGGCCGCACCAACCCCCGCAACTACCACGGCATGCTGCGCCTGGACCACAACCGCGCCCTGTCCCAACTGGCTGCCAAGACCGGCCGCGCCGTTTCCTCCTTCAAGCAGATGGTCGTGTGGGGCAACCACTCCCCCACCATGTACGCCGACTACCGTTTCGCCACCTCCAACGGTGACAACGTCAAGGGCCTGGTGAACGATGCCGTGTGGAACAACGACGTCTTCCTGCCCACCGTGGGCAAGCGCGGCGCCGCCATCATCGAAGCCCGGGGCCTGTCCTCCGCCGCTTCCGCCGCCAATGCCGCCATCGACCACGTGCGTGACTGGGTCCTGGGCTCTTCCGAATGGGTCACCATGGGCGTGCCTTCCGACGGCTCCTACGGCATCCCCGAAGGCGTCGTGTACGGCTTCCCCTGCGAGTGCAAGAACGGCGACTACAAGATCATCCAGGGCCTGGAGATCGACGAGTACAGTCGCGGCAAGATGAACGCCACCCTGGCCGAGCTGGAAGAAGAGCGCGCCGCCGTGGCTTCCATGCTGTAAGCAACAGCAAGCCACTTGCTGCAAAGGCCGCGGTAAAATGCCGCGGCCTTTTTCTTTGGAGCTTTGCCCATGACCCTGCGTCATCCCAACGACGTTCTCTTCGCCGGTGAAAAGCCCTTCCCCGTCCTGCCCGTGGTGGACCACTACGCCGGATCGGAAAAGCTCATGAAGAAGGCCCTGCAGCTGCAGCAGGAACTGGCCCATAACAACCAGCCCGTTTTCGACATCACCTGCGACTGCGAGGACGGTGCCCACGCCGGTGCCGAAGCCGAACATGCGGAAATGGCCGCCGGCCTCATCAGCGGCAGCGACAACCGCTTCGGCCGGGTCGGTGCGCGCATCCACGACATCACCCACCCCCACTGGCGCCAGGATCTGGAAATCCTGGTCTACCACGCCGGCCAGCGCCTCGCTTTCCTGACCATTCCCAAGGTTCGCTCCGTCGACGATGCGCGGACCCAGATCGATGCCCTGCGCAGCATCGAGGCCCAGTGCCGGATCAGCCGCCCCATTCCGGTCCACGTGCTGATCGAAACCCACGGCGCCCTCAAGGACGCCTGGGAAATTGCCGCCCTGCCCGGCGTCGAAAGCCTGGACTTCGGCCTCATGGACTTCGTCTCCGGCCACCACGGCGCCATTCCCGGCAGTGCCATGAAGAGCCCCGGCCAGTTCGACCACCCCCTGGTGGCCCGGGCCAAGGCCGACATCGCCGCCGCCGCCCTGGCCAACGGCGTGGTGCCTTCCCACAATGTCACCACCGAAATCAAGGACTCGACCGTGGCGGCCGACGACGCCGGCCGTGCCCGCCGGGAGTTCGGCTATCTGCGCATGTGGAGCATCCACCCCAACCAGATCATGCCCATCGTCGAAGCCATGCGCCCCGACTTTTCCGAAGTGCAGGAAGCCACGGAAATCCTGGAAGCTGCCCAGGACAAGGACTGGGGCCCCATCCAGCATGCCGGCCGACTGCACGACCGGGCTTCCTACCGCTACTACTGGGAACTGCTGCAGCGGGCCCAGGCCACGGGCATGGACATCCCCGCCGGCGCCGCCCGGCGGTTTTTCAGCCAAAGCTGACAGGCATCAAAGCGCATCGACCATCGGGGCTCCTATTCTGGAGCCCCTTTTCATGTCGGGCCGGCCAATTGCCGCCGCCCGGCCCAAGCGGACACACCATCGTGAAATTTGCCGAACACCCGCTGTGGCTGGTGGGCTTTCGCCCCTTCTTCGCCCTCGCCTGCCTGGCCGGCCTGAGCCTGCCCTTGCTGTGGGCCGCCGTCTTTTCCGGCGCCCTCGCCCTGCCCGCCGCCTCCATTACCCCGCTGCAATGGCACGCCCACGAAATGTTCTTCGGCTTCGGCTGGGCCGTCCTCGGCGGCTTCCTGCTCACGGCCACGAAAAACTGGGTCTCGGTACGAGGCCATCACGGCGCTTCCCTGGCCTACCTGGCTGCCGCCTGGCTGCTGGAACGGGTGGTCATGGCCACCGCCGGGTCATGGCCCGACTGGCTGCTCCACCTGGGCTGCAACCTCTTCATCGGCAGCATCATCGTCATGCTGCTGCATACGCTGATCCGCTACCGGGCCCAGGACAGCTATCGGGACAACTACTATTTCCTGCTGGTGCTGCCGGCCTTTCTCGTGGCCAAGCAATTGCTGCTGCAGCCGGAGACCTTTGCCATCGGCGTCGGCATCACCCTGGGCCTGTTCCGCATGGCCTTCCTGGTGATGTTCGAACGGACCCTGACCCAGTTCATGAAAGGCGTGTTCCAGGTCGCCATCCTCCGCCATCCGCTCCTGGATGGCGCCATCAAGGGGCTGGGGCTGCTGCTGGTGCTGCAACCCCTGCTGCCGCCGCTGGCCGGCGCCGTCCTGGCCCTGCTGCTGGCCGCCCTGCTCCTGCTGCGCCTGGCATTCTGGAAGCCCCTGCTGGGTCTCAGCCGCATCGACATCGGCGTCATGTACCTGGGCTATCTGGCCATCACCGCCCAACTGCTGCTGGAGAGCCTGCATTACTTCAGCCCGGTGCCCTGGATCGGCTCCCTGTCGCTCCACGTATTCACCTTCGGCGCCATGGGCCTGGTGATTCCGGCCATGCTGATCCGCATCGCCAAGGGCCATACCGGCCGCAAGGTGGTCTTCGAGGCTGCTGACAAGCTGGCCCTGCGGCTGATGCTGCTGGGTTTTGTCCTGCGCATCGTCATGCCCCAGTTCTTCCCGGCAGCCTATGAACAGTGGATCTATCTGGCCGCCGCTTGTTGGCTGGGCTGTTTCGGCCTGCTCGGCTGGCGCCTGATCCCCTTCCTGCTCGCCCCCCGGGTGGACGGCAAGGTGCATTAGCCTGGAAGGGCGCCATGACGGCCTTCCAGGGTGCCTGCTAGCCGCGGTAGCCGCCGGCCTTCAGCATCCGGTCGTACAGCACCACATTGACCGTCGCTGCCAGGTTCATGCAGCCGTGGGTCGGGATGTAGACGATGTCCTGGCACCAGGAGGTGACGTTCTTCCTCAGGCTGCCATCCTCCGGGCCGAAGATGTAGAAGGCCCGTTCCGGGTGGCGGTACTCGGTCAGGGGTTTGGCCTCCGGCACCAGTTCGATGGCCACCGGCACACAACCCAGTGGGATCACCTGCTGCAGATCGTCCACACCGATCAGGGGCAGTTGCTGGTGCACCTGCTTGGTGTCGGTGCAGAATTCCTTGGCCGTGTCATAGCGCTTGCCGGTGTAGAAAACCGTATTGACGCCATAGCAGCCGGCAGCCCGCATGATGGAGCCCACGTTGCCCGGGCTTTTGGGGTTGTACAGACCGATGCAGGAATAGCCGCTGCAGGTTTTGATGGCCTGCTTCTTGGTGATGATTTCCATTGTTTCCCTTAACACGGCAAAGCCGGCGACCGCCCATGGCGCAGTTGCCCGGGGCCGGAGCATAACCGATCCCGGCCGGCATTCCATAGCAGCCAGCCGTGCCACCGTACCACCGGGGCTGCCAACAGCGGGACCGGCACGCCAAAGGAAAGGCGTCGCTGCAAAAAAAACGGCCCCGCCGAAGCGGGGCCGCATCTCCTCGTGTTGCTTCCTTTGGTTTTGTCTTGCGCCGTACCGCTCAGACGGTAACGGTTTCCGCCACTTCCACGAACTCGGGGATCTGGTCGAAGTTCATGTAGCGGTAGATGTCGGCAGCCTTGGCATTCACCACCTGGATGTATTCCATGTACTCGGCCACAGTCGGGATCTTGCCCAGCAGGGAGCACATGGCGGCCAGTTCGGCGGAGCCCAGGTACACCCGGGTGTCGATACCCAGACGGTTGGGGAAGTTCCGGGTGGAAGTGGACATGGCGGTGGAACCCTTGCGGATCTGGGCCTGGTTGCCCATGCACAGGGAGCAGCCCGGCATTTCCATACGGGCACCGGCCTTGCCGAGGACGCTGTAGTAACCTTCTTCGGTCAGGATCAGGGCGTCCATCTTGGTGGGCGGAGCAATCCACAGGCGGGTCGGGATGTCGGACTTGCCATCCAGCACCTTGCCGGCAGCGCGGAAATGACCGATGTTGGTCATGCAGGAGCCGATGAACACTTCGTCGATCTTGTCGCCGGCGACTTCGGAGAGGACCTTCACGTCATCCGGGTCGTTGGGGCAGGCAACGATGGGTTCCTTGACGTCGGCCAGATCGATCTCGATCACGGCGGCGTACTGGGCATCGGCGTCGGCCTTGAGCAGGGTGCCGTTGGCGATCCACTCTTCCATGGCCTTGATGCGGCGCTTCAGGGTACGGGCGTCCTGGTAGCCTTCGGCGATCATCCACTTCATCAGGGTGATGTTGGAGCGCAGGTACTCGACGATCGGCTCCTTGTTCAGGGCGATGGCGCAAGCAGCGGCGGAACGCTCGGCAGCGGCGTCGGAGAGCTCAAAGGCTTGTTCCACCTTCAGATCGGGCAGACCTTCGATTTCCAGGATGCGACCGGAGAAGACGTTCTTCTTGCCCTTCTTCTCCACGGTCAGCAGGCCCTGCTTGATGGCGTACAGGGGGATGGCGTTGACCAGATCGCGCAGGGTGATGCCGGGCTGCATCTTGCCCTTGAAGCGCACCAGCACGGATTCGGGCATGTCCAGGGGCATCACGCCGGTGGCGGCAGCGAAGGCCACCAGACCGGAACCGGCCGGGAAGGAGATGCCGATGGGGAAACGGGTGTGGGAGTCACCGCCGGTACCCACGGTATCGGGCAGCAGCAGACGGTTCAGCCAGGAGTGGATGACGCCGTCACCAGGACGCAGGGCAACGCCGCCGCGGGTGCTGATGAAGGAAGGCAGTTCGCGGTGCATGCGCACGTCCACCAGCTTGGGATAAGCGGCGGTGTGGCAGAAGGACTGCATCACCAGGTCGGCGGAGAAGCCCAGGCAAGCCAGGTCCTTCAGCTCGTCGCGGGTCATGGGGCCGGTGGTGTCCTGGGAACCCACGGTGGTCATCTTCGGTTCGCAGTAGGTGCCGGGCAGGATGCCCTTGCCTTCCGGCAGACCGCAGGCACGGCCCACCATCTTCTGGGCCAGGGAGTAGCCCTTGCCCGGATCGTTGGGCTGCTGGGGCAGGCGGAACAGGGTGGAAGGAGCCAGGCCCAGGGCTTCGCGGGCCTTGGTGGTCAGGCCGCGACCGATGATCAGGGGGATGCGGCCGCCGGCGCGCACTTCGTCCAGGATCACGGGGGTCTTCAGCTGGGATTCAGCGATGACGGCACCGTTCTTCAGGGCGGTGACCTTGGCGGTGGCCTGGTCGATCTTCAGCTCGATCTCGTCGCCCATGTCCATCCGGCCAACGTCCAGCTCGATGGGCAGAGCGCCGGCATCTTCCATGGTGTTGAAGAAGATGGGGGCAATCTTGGAGCCCAGGCAGACGCCGCCGAAGCGCTTGTTCGGCACGAAGGGGATGTCTTCGCCGGTGAACCACAGCACGGAGTTGGTGGCGGACTTGCGGGAAGAACCGGTACCCACCACGTCGCCCACGTAGGCGATCAGGTTGCCCTTCTTGGCCAGGGCTTCCAGTTGCTTGACGGGACCGCGCTCGCCAGCCTTGTCGGCTTCGATACCCGGACGGGGGTTCTTCAGCATGGCCAGGGCATGCAGGGGGATGTCGGGACGGGACCAGGCATCCGGAGCGGGAGACAGGTCGTCGGTGTTGGTTTCGCCGGTGACCTTGAACACGGTCAGCTTCTGGGAAGCGGGGACTTCGGGACGGGAGGTGAACCACTCGGCATCGGCCCAGGACTGCATCACGGCCTTGGCGTTGGCGTTGCCACCCTTGGCCAGCTCGGCCACGTCGTGGAAGAAGTCGAACACCAGCAGGGTCTTCTTCAGGCCTTCGGCGGCCACGGCGCCGACTTCGGCGTCGCCCAGCAGGTCGATCATGGGCTTGACGTTGTAGCCGCCGAGCATGGTGCCCAGCAGTTCGGTGGCCTTGGCGCGGGAAATCAGGGCACAGGAAAGCTCGCCCTTGGCCACCTTGGCCAGGAACTCGGCCTTGACCTTGGCGGCATCATCAACACCGGCGGGAACACGGTAGGTAATCAGCTCCACCAGGGCCTGCTCCTCGCCCTTGGGCGGGTTTTGCAGCAGGGCGACCAGATCCTTGGTCTGGGCGGCGGACAGAGGCAGGGGGGGGATACCGAGTGCGGCACGCTCGGCGACGTGTTGGCGGTAGGCTTCAAGCACGGCTGGTTCCTCTCGACAGGTGGAATTCAGTGATCTGGGGACAGGGGAGCTGCCCGAAATACGCAACTGCATTCGCAGTCGCCGGAAGCTCCTTAAGTCTTATATATGATATCAGACATCACAGCGGATTTGTGCGACGCCAGAACGCAAAAAAATAGCGCAATACGGGACAAAGGAACAGGGGCGCCGATCAGCGGGCGGACTGCTGCTCCCGGCGACGATGGGCGCGCACCGCCGGCACCAGCAGGCCCGCCAGCGCCAGGAGCAGGAGGGCCAGGGGCCAGCGCACGGGCTGGTTCCATTCCCGCTGCCGGGCCGCCCGGTCGGCGCCATCGACGCGCTGGTACTTGAGGGTGTTGTTGCCCACATCCGTGGGCTTGCGGTTGTAGAGCCAGCGGTGGCCGAGGGTGTAGTTCTTGGGGTGGAAGCCGAAGACCCAGGGGGCATCCTGCTGCACCAGATGCACCATCTGGCGGATGATCTGTTGCCGCTCAGGCCCGTTCTCCATGTTCTTCATGCGCTCGAAGAGGCGGTCGAACTCCGGGTTCATGTAATTGGCGGAGTTCTCCCCCCCGTGCTTGACCCGGGTTTCGCTGCCGTGCAGCAGGAAGAAAAAGTTCTCCGGATCCGGATAGTCCGCATTCCAGCCCAGATAGAACATCTGCACCGCGCCCTTGCGCAGCTTCTCCTGAAAACGGTTCCAGTCGGTGGAACGGACCACCAGCTGGATATCCAGCTTGGCGAACTGGCGGGTCAGCCAGTCCAGCCGCGACTTGTCGCCCATGCCGCCGCCGGTGGTGTCCAGGTTCAGCACCAGGGGCTCGCCGGTGCGGGCGTTGCGCCCGTTGGGCCAGCCGGCCTCGGCCATGAGGCGGCGGGCGCTCTCGATGGACTTGCGCCTGGGAGCGCCGTCCCGCCAGTCGTAGACCACCGGATTGATACCCCCCTGCCCTTCCTCGAAGCCGAAGATGCCGGGCGCCAGGGGGCTCATGGCGGGAATGCCGCGGCCATTCATGAAAATGGAAATGAACTCTTCCTGGTCGATGCCGATGGAAATGGCCTGGCGCAGCTTGCGCCCCCCATCGCCCAGGCCGCCGACCAGGCTGTCCTGCATGTTGAAGCCCATGTAGAAAATGGAAGCCCGGACGCTGGTGAGGAGGCGGATGCCCTTTTCCTGCATTTCCTCGGTGAGCTGCACATCGCCCCCCACATTGAGGCGCACCGCCTGATCGAAACTGTCGGAGGAAATCCCCGAAGCGTCGTAATAGCCCTGGAGGAACTTGTTCCAGTAGGGAATGCTTTCCTTCTCCCGGGTGAACACCACCTTGTCGATGAAAGGCAGCGCCTTGCCGCAATCCGCCAGCAGGCCCTTCTCCCGGTCACCCGGATCGCCTTCACAAGGATAGGTTTCCCCGTGGAAATTGGGATTGCGCTCCAGCACCATGCGGCTGTTGGGATTGTTCTCCGTCAGCATGTAGGGGCCGGTGCCGACCGGATACCAGTCCAGGCTCAGGTTCTTTTCCGCCATGCCGGGCTGGCTGTAGAAGCGGTCCGCCTCCCGCGGCACCGGGGCGAAGAAGGGCATGGCCAGCCAGTAGAGGAACTGGGGATACTTGCCCTTGAGGCGAACCCGCCAGGTATAGCGATCCACCTTCTCCACCCCGGCGAGGGGATAGCGGTCCAGGTCCAGCCAGCCGCCTGCCGGCGCCTTGGCCGCTTCGGCCTGCAGAATCTTGCCCAGCGCGGCCAAGCCTTCGATGCGTTCGGCCATCATGCCGAAGATGGGGGAATGGAGACGGGGATGGGCCAGGCGCTTCATCTGGTAGATGTAATCGTCGGCCGTCAGCTCGCGGCTACCGGTCTCGGCAAAGTCGGCCAGGCGCCGCACGTCCTGCAGCTTGAGGGGATCGAGATCGCCATAAACGGGGGTGCCGTCGGCCTTCAGGGCAAAGGCCGGATGGGGCTGGTAGCGGATGCCGGGTTTGATGCGGATTTCGTACACGCTGCTGGCAATCAGGCTCTCGTCGGCAGTGGCCGGCAATTGACGACCGGCGGCATCGTAATAGCGGGGCACAGGCACGCTCTCGGCCGTGGCGGGAATCAACGTATAGGGACGCTTCAGATAGTGGTACTGGAGCGGCGGCTCGTAGATCTGGCCGGTAAAGACGCTCTCGTCCTCGGCGTAGGACTGGACCGGGTCCAGGTGTTTGGGGCGCTCGGTGAAGGCCGAATAGAGCACGTTGCGACCGGCTTCCGCCACAGGATAGGGGTCGTTCCAGGGGCCTTCACCGCATCCAGCCAGAAGCAGGGGGAGCAGGGAAACCACGAGGGAGACGATCCCGGAAAGAGAGCCTTTGCGCATGGCCCGGAGTTTAGCGGAAGCGCCTGCGAGCGTCATTAAGGAGCCCCCGGCCCTTAACCTCCCGTGACGCACTGCGGTAAAATGCGCCCCGTTTCCGCTATAATCCCGCGGACTTTCAACTTAGGGGCATGTATGGGCTTTCTTGCCGAAAAACGCATCCTGATCACCGGGCTGCTCTCCAAGCATTCCATCGCCTATGGCATCGCCAAGGCTTGCCATCGTGAAGGCGCCCAGCTGGCTTTCACCTACCAGAACGAACGCTTCCAGGAGCGGGTCGCCAAATTTGCCGCCGAGTTCGACAGCACCCTGGTGCTGCCCTGCGACGTCGCCAGCGACGAGGAAATCACCAACCTGTTCGTCGAACTTGGCAAGCACTGGGACAGCCTCGACGGCCTGGTCCACTCCGTTGCCTACGCGCCGTCCGAATCCCTGGAAGGCGACTTTCTCGATGCCATTTCCCGCGATGCCTTCCGCATCGCCCATGACATTTCCTCCTACAGCTTCCCGGCCCTGACCAAGGCCGCCCGCCCCATGCTGAAGAAGGCCAACGGCTCCGTGCTGGCCCTTTCCTACCTGGGCGCCGAACGCACCATGCCCAACTACAACGTGATGGGCCTGGCCAAGGCCAGCCTGGAAGCGGCCGTGCGCTACATGGCCACCAGCCTGGGCCCCGAAGGCATGCGCGCCAACATCATCTCTGCCGGCCCGATCAAGACCCTGGCCGCCTCCGGCATCGGCAGCTTCGGCAAGCTGCTCTCCTACAACTCCCACCACGCCCCCCTGCGCCGCAACGTGACCATCGAGGAAGTGGGTAACGCCGCCGCTTTCCTGCTGTCCGACCTGGCCAGCGGCATCACCGGCGAAGTGCTGTACGTGGACGGCGGTTTCAACACCACCGCCCTGGGCAACGCCGAACCGATGGGCGCCTGACGAGAAAGCCCTTCTCCGGCGGCCCGTCAGCCGCCGCAATAAAAAAGCCGACCGTTTTCACGGTCGGCTTTTTTGTGCCTCGGATAATGCGGATCAACGATCCTTGTTGTCCTCCAGGGCGGCCTTGTTCACTTCGACCTTGTAGCGGGCACGCAGGCCAGCCAGGTAGGCGGCGAAATCTTCCTGGGCCACCAGGGAGGTGTATTCCTTCTGCAGCACCTTGCGCTTGCCTTCATCGAGGGACGAGGGCTGGCTGACCTTCATGATCTTGTACAGCACATAGCCCCCGTTGTTGGGGAACTCCACCCCGGTATAGGCAGGCAGCTTGCCGGCGTCGGTCTTGAAGATGGCCTGCAGGGCGGCGGGCGGCACCTGGCGGCTGCCTTCCATGCGCGACACATTCTTCACCAGGGCCCAGCCCAGCTTGTCCTCGCCGGCCTTCAACTGGGCCAGCTTCTCCTCGCCGGCCTTCTTGGCCAGGGCGTTGCTCTCCTGGATCTTGAGGATTTCCTCAATCTGGCCCTTGACCGTATCGAACGGCTTCAGGCTGGCCGGCTTGTGCTCGACGATACGGGCAGCCACCAGGGTGTTGGGGGCGATTTCAACAGCTTCGGTATTGCGCTTGTTCTTCAGCACATCTTCGCCGAAGAGGGCGGCCAGCGCCTTCTCGTTGCCCAGGACTCCGGCGTTCTGACCGCCGCGACGGGAGAACCAACCTGTCTGCTGCAGCGGCAGCTTGAAGCGGTCCGCCGCCGGCTTGAGGCTGTCGGACTGTTCATAAACCGTGTTGCTGAAGGCCTCAGCCGCTTCGGCAAACTTGCGGGAGGCTGCCTGACGCTTCAGTTCCGCTTCGATCTCCGGCTTCACCTCGTCCAGGGTTTTCAGCTTGCCGCCCTTGATGCCGGTGACCTTGATGATGTGGAAACCGAAATCGGATTGAACCAGGCCGGACAGCTCGCCTTCCTTCTGGCTGAAGACCGCATCCTCGAAAGGCTTGACCATGCTGCCCTTGCCGAAGAAGCCCAGATCGCCGCCCTTGCTGGCAGAACCGGGATCCTTGGATTCGCGCTTGGCGATATCGGCGAACTTGGCAGGATTCTGCTGCACTTCCTTGAGCACGGCTTCGGCCTTGCTCTTGGCCTGGGCCACGTCGCTGCCGCTGGGGATAAGGATGTGGCTGGCGCGGCGCTCTTCGGACTGCTGGTAGCGATCCTTGTGGCCTTCGTACCAGGACTTGATCTCTTCCGGCGTCACGACCAGCTGGGCCAGCAGGGCATCGACCGACAGCTGCACGAACTCGGCCCGCACCTGCTCCGGAATTTCGAAGCTGGCCCGGTTTTCCTCATAGAACTTCTGCATGGCCTCGGCACTGGGCTTGGCCTGAGCCGCAAACTGCTCGGGCACGATACGCAGCTCTGCCACTTGCCGTTCTTCCGCCTGAATGCGCAGCATGGCTTCCGCGGCTGCAGCCGCCACCATGCCCGTATCGCTGACGGAGCCGACCAGCTGCTGCAGCGTCAGATCCTGACGCAACTGGGCTTCGAAACCCGTCTGGGTCAGCCCCTGGGCCTTGAGGGCGGTTTCGTAACGTGCGGCGGAAAACTTGCCGTCTTCCTGCAGGGCGGGAATCTTGCTGATCACATCGCGCAGCAGGTCGTCGCTGGCCATAAGGCGGCGCTTGTTCGCCTCCAGCAGCAGCACCCGCTGATCCACCAGGGAATTGACCACCGCCAGGCGAGCCTCGGGAGACTCCATCAGCGCCGGATTGTAGTTGGGTCCCAGGGCACCCCGGAGCCGCTCCTGCTGGTTGCGCCAGGCCTGCTGATACTGCTGCAGGGTGATGGGCGTGCCACCGACAGTCGCCACATCGCGACTGTCGCCCGCATTGCGGATGTAGGATTCGACCCCCCAGAAAGCGAACGGCAGGGTGATCAATCCGAGAAATACCTGAACGATGCGTTTGTTGTTGCGGACGGCGTCAAACATAAGAAGGCTTCCGTTGTTTGGCTCACTGAAATAAAAAAAGGCGAACTTTCGTTCGCCTTTTTGCTTACTGGCGGAGTGGACGGGACTCGAACCCGCGACCCCCGGCGTGACAGGCCGGTATTCTAACCGACTGAACTACCACTCCTGACTAACTCTGTACGCTCTTTTTCTGGTGGGTGCTGACGGGATCGAACCGCCGACATCCAGCTTGTAAGGCTAGCGCTCTACCAACTGAGCTAAGCACCCGTGCCGTTTGGCTAAGCGCGAAAGACCGTTAGTTTACCGCATCCTTGAGCGCTTTACCAGCGCGGAACTTCGGCACCTTGGCTGCCTTGATCTTGATGGTGGCGCCGGTGCGCGGGTTGCGGCCGGAACGGGCAGCACGCTTGCCAACATAGAAGGTGCCAAAACCCACCAGGGTCACCATGCCGCCCTTCTTCAGGGAAGTCTTGACGGCACCGATGGTGGCATCAAGCGCACGGCCGGCTGCAGCCTTGGAGATATCTGCAGACTTGGCGATTTGATCGATCAGTTCAGATTTGTTCACGTAAGCCCCCTTACATAAAGGTTGTTAACAGGAAAGTCCTGCACGCACTTTTATAACAAGCCGGAAAACCTTGTGTCAAGCGGTTTCTAGCCGATTCGGGGGATATTCTGAGGGGGTGTTGCCATGCCGGAAGAATTGCATCCGGCATGGCAAAAATGGCATCAGTGGGTGATGACGCCGGAATTGGCGGAATCATCCGCCTGGGCGGCGACCGGCGCCGCTGCTTGATCTACAGCCGGCAGGGGCTCGGGCATGCGCTCCAGGGCGTGCTGCAGCACCTGGTCGATCCAGCGCACGGGAACGATCTCGATCTTGCCCTTGATGCTGTCGGGAATCTCGGTCAGGTCCTTGACGTTCTCTTCCGGGATAAGGGCCTTCTGCAGACCGCCACGCACTGCGGCCAGCAGCTTTTCCTTGAGACCGCCGATGGCCAGCACCTCGCCCCGCAGGGTGATTTCACCGGTCATGGCCACGTCGCAACGCACCGGAATGCCGGTCAGCACGGACACCATCGCCGTGCAAATGCCGATACCGGCGGAAGGGCCGTCCTTGGGAATGGCGCCTTCGGGCAGGTGGATGTGGATGTCGGTCTTCTGGTAGAAGTCATCCTTGATGCCGAGGGACTGGGCCCGCTGGCGCACCACGGAAACGGCCGCCTGGATGGACTCCTGCATCACCTCGCCGAGCTTGCCGGTCTTAATGGTATTGCCCTTGCCCGGCAGGGCGGCGGTTTCGATGGTGAGCAGTTCGCCGCCCACTTCGGTCCAGGCCAGACCGGTCACCTGACCCACCTGGTTTTCCTTTTCCGCCATGCCGAAGGTGTAACGGCGCACACCGAGGAACTTGTCCAGATTGCGTGCCGTGACGGCCACCTTGGTCTGGCTCTTCTTCAGCAGCAGGGTCTTCACCACCTTGCGGCAGATCTTGGAGATTTCACGCTCCAGGCTGCGCACACCGGCTTCCCGGGTGTAGTAGCGGATGATGTCGCGCAGGGCGCTTTCAGCCACGGCGATCTCGGTCTTCTTCAGACCGTTGTTCTTCATCTGCTTGGGCAACAGGTAGCGCAGGGCGATGCTGACCTTCTCGTCTTCCGTGTAGCCGGAAAGGCGGATCAGCTCCATCCGGTCCAGCAGCGGGCCGGGGATGTTGAGGGTGTTGGCCGTCGCCACGAACATGACCTCGGACAGGTCGTATTCCACTTCGACATAGTGATCCACGAAGGTGGAGTTCTGCTCCGGGTCCAGCACCTCCAGCAGGGCGGAGGAAGGATCGCCGCGGAAGTCCATGCCCATCTTGTCCACCTCGTCGAGGAGGAACAGGGGGTTCTTCACCGCCACCTTGGTCATGTTCTGCAGGATCTTGCCCGGCATGGAACCGATGTAGGTACGGCGGTGGCCGCGAATCTCGGCCTCGTCCCGCACGCCGCCAAGACTCATACGCACGAACTTGCGGTTGGTGGCCTGGGCGATGGACTGACCGAGGGAGGTCTTGCCCACCCCGGGAGGTCCGACCAGGCACAGGATCGGCGCCTTGAGCTTGTCCACCCGCTGCTGCACGGCGAGATACTCGAGAATGCGTTCCTTGACCTTCTCCAGACCCCAGTGGTCCTTGTCCAGAATCTTCTGGGCTTCGGCCAGGTCCTTGGAGACCCGGGTCTTCTTCTTCCAGGGCAGCCCCACCAGGGTCTCGATGTAGTTGCGCACCACGGTGGCTTCGGCGGACATGGGCGACATCAGCTTGAGCTTCTTCAGTTCGGACTGGGCCTTGGCGACGGCTTCCTTGGTCATGCCGGCGGCCTTGACCTTCTTTTCCATCTCTTCCAGGTCGGCCCACTCTTCGCCTTCGCCCAGCTCCTTCTGGATGGCCTTGACCTGTTCGTTCAGGTAGTACTCGCGCTGGCTCTTTTCCATCTGGCGCTTGACGCGGCCGCGGATGCGCTTCTCCACCTGCAGGATGTCGATCTCGGACTCGAGCTGGGTCAGCAGACGCTCGATGCGCCCCTTGATGTCGAACAGCTCGAGGATTTCCTGCTTCTGTTCGAGCTTGAGCGGCAGATGGGCAGCGATGGTGTCGGCCAGTCGGCCGGCTTCTTCGATGCCGGCAATGGAGGTGAGGATTTCCGGCGGAATCTTCTTGTTCAGTTTGACGTACTGGTCGAACTGGGCAATCACGGCCCGACGCATGGCCTCCACTTCATGGTTGGGGCCGTCTTCGCCGGCGATGGGTGTGGCGGTGGCGAAGAACATGGTCTGCTGGTTGTCCACCGCCGTGATGCGGGCGCGCTGGGTGCCTTCCACCAGCACCTTCACGGTGCCGTCGGGCAGCTTCAGCATCTGCAGGATGTTGGCAACGCAACCGATCTCGTAGAGGTCCTCGGGGGCGGGATCATCCTTGGCAGCGGACTTCTGGGCCACCAGCAGGATGCTCTTGCCGGCCTCCATGGCGGTTTCCAGGGCCTTGATGGACTTCGGGCGCCCCACGAACAGGGGAATGACCATGTGGGGGAAGACCACCACGTCCCGCAGGGGCAGCAAGGGCAGATCCACGGGCTCGGAAGGTAATAGGGTAATGCTGGACATGGTGAGTCCTTATGAAAAGCAATCACCCCTGAAGATAGGGGCGATGGAAGGATTCTTCAAGCCCGGGGAGTCACCAAATTTGGCGACTCCCCGGCTTGCAGGCAATGCGCGGGATCAGTTGGAGCCGGAAACCTTGGGCTGCTCGGCGTAGATGAGGATGGGCTTGGCTTCGCCGGAGATCATGCCTTCGTCGATCACCACCTTGGAGACATTGTCCATGCCCGGAAGTTCATACATGGTTTCCAGGAGCACGCCTTCCAGGATGGAACGCAGGCCCCGGGCGCCGGTCTTGCGCTCCAGCGCGCGACGGGCGATGGCAGTGAGGGCCGCGGGACGCACTTCCAGTTCGGCACCTTCCATGGCGAAGAGCTTCTGGTACTGCTTGATCAGGGCGTTCTTCGGCTCGATCAGGATTTCCACCAGGGCAGCTTCGGACAGTTCGTCCAGGGTGGCGATCACCGGCAGGCGGCCGACGAACTCGGGGATCAGGCCGAACTTGATCAGGTCCTCGGGCTCCACGGTGCGCAGCACTTCACCGACGGCCTTCTTGTCTTCCTTGCTCTTCACTTCGGCGCCGAAACCGATGCCGCCGCGGGTGGAGCGGTTGCGGATGACCTTTTCCAGGCCATCGAAAGCGCCGCCGCAGATGAAGAGGATGTTGGCCGTATCCACCTGGACGAAGTCCTGGTTGGGATGCTTGCGCCCACCCTGGGGCGGCACGCTGGCCACGGTACCTTCGATCAGCTTGAGCAGGGCCTGCTGCACGCCCTCGCCGGAGACGTCCCGGGTAATGGAGGGGTTGTCGGACTTGCGGGAAATCTTGTCGATTTCGTCGATGTAGACGATGCCCTGCTGGGCCTTCTCGACTTCGTAGTCGCACTTCTGCAGCAGCTTCTGGATGATGTTTTCCACGTCCTCGCCGACGTAGCCGGCTTCGGTCAGGGTGGTGGCATCGGCCATGACGAAGGGCACGTTGAGCAGGCGGGCCAGGGTCTGGGCCAGTAGGGTCTTGCCGGAGCCGGTGGGACCGATCAGCAGGATGTTGCTCTTGGCCAGTTCCACGTCATCGGCGCTCTTGCCCTGATGGCGCAGGCGCTTGTAGTGGTTGTACACGGCCACGGAGAGGATTTTCTTCGCCACTTCCTGGCCGATCACGTACTGGTCCAGGATGCTGCAGATTTCCTTCGGTGTCGGCAGGTCGTCCTTGCCGCCCTTGCCGCCGACGTCACCGGCGATCTCGTCGCGGATGATGTCGTTGCACAGCTCGATGCACTCGTCGCAAATGAACACGGACGGTCCGGCGATGAGCTTCTTCACCTCATGCTGGCTCTTGCCGCAGAAGGAGCAATAAAGCAGCTTTTCGGCGCTGCCGCTTTTCTTTTCCGTCATATGTCGTCCCCTGCCTTATTTTGCTTCCTGGGCGTCGGCACGGCTGCTCAGAACCTTGTCGATCAGGCCGTATTCCATGGCTTCGGCTGCAGAAAGGAAGTTGTCGCGATCCGTATCCTTCTCGATACGATCCACGGGCTGGCCGCTGTGCTTGGCCATGATCTCGTTCAACTTGGCACGCAGGGAGAGAATTTCCTTGGCGTGGATTTCGATGTCGGAGGCCTGGCCCTGGAAACCGCCCATCGGCTGGTGAATCATGACACGGGAATTGGGCAGCGCAAAACGCTTGCCCTTGGCCCCGGCGTTGAGCAGGAAAGCGCCCATGGACGCAGCCTGGCCCATGCACAGGGTGGAGACGTCGGGCTTGATGAACTGCATGGTGTCGTAGATGGACAGGCCAGCAGTCACGGAACCACCCGGGGAATTGATGTAGAAGAAGATGTCCTTGTCGGGATTGTCTGCTTCCAGGAACAGCAACTGGGCCACCACCAGGTTGGCGGAGGCGTCGTTCACCGGCCCGACCAGGAACACGATGCGTTCCTTGAGCAGGCGGGAATAAATGTCAAAAGCCCGTTCACCGCGGCCGCTTTGCTCAACCACCATGGGGACCAGCCCCAGGGCTTGGGGATCCCACTGGCTGCCGTTATCGATCTTCATGCGCATCCTCTGTTTTTTGGTTGGGGGAGTCGAAGGTTTGGGACGTTGCGGTGACTTATTATGACGCAGGGGCCGCAAAAACTTGCAGCCCCCACGTTACTTCTTCTGCGGATGCGAAGCGCGTCTTAGGCGCGGCGACCCATCAGTTCGTCGAAGTCGGCGGTCTTGTCGGTAACCTTGGCCCGTTCCAGGACCCAGCTTACCACGTTATCTTCGACCACGACGGCCTCGACCTCGGCCAGACGCTGGGGCTGGGCGTAGTACCACTTCACCACTTCGTCCGGGTTCTCGTAGGACTGGGCAGCCTCTTCCACCATGGCCTTGATCTGCTCGGGCTTGGCGTACAGGTTTTCCACCTTCACCAGCTCGGCCAGCACCAGACCCAGGGTGACGCGGCGCTTGGCCTGCTCGCCGAACCACTCGGGCTTGACCGGCAGGTCCTTGCCCTTGAAGCCGCGGGCTTCCATGTCAGCCTTGGCGGCCTGCATCAGACGCTCCACTTCGCCTTCGATGAGAGCGTTGGGCACGTCGATGGGGTTAGCCTTGAGCAGGGCCTCCATGACCTGGTCCTTGGTCTGGGCCTGGATGCGCTTCTTCACTTCGCGACCCAGATTGGTCTGGATCTCGGCGCGCATCTTTTCCACGTCGCCGTCGGCGATGCCCATCAGCTTGGCGAATTCGGCATCGACCTCGGGCAGCTTGGCACCCTGGACTTCCTTGACGGTGATCTCGAACTGCACGGACTGGCCGGCCAGGTCCTTGGAGAAGTAGTCAGCGGGGAAGGTCATGTCGAAGGTCTTGGACTCGCCAGCCTTGAGGCCTTCCACGTTGTTCTCGAAATCGGCCAACATCATGCCTTCGCCCAGGACGAAGGGGTAATCGGTGGCCTGGCCGCCTTGGAAGGCAACGCCGTCCTTCTTACCCAGGAAATCGATGACCACGCGGTCGCCCTTGGCGGCGGCGCGATCGGCCTTGTCGAAGGTGACGCGCTGCTTGCGCAGGATGTCCAGGGTCTTGTCCACTTCGGCAGCGCCGACTTCGAAGGACAGACGCTCCACATCGGTGGTGGAAACGTCGCCCAGGGTGATTTCGGGATAAACCTCGAAAATGGCGGAGAATTCCAGCTGGGTGTCGCTCTCGGTCTTCTTGGCCTCGATGCGGGGATAGCCGGCCACACGCAGCTTCTGGGCGGTCACGGCTTCGCCGAAGGCCTTATCCACAGCGTCGGCCAGGGCTTCGTGGCGGGCCTGGGCACCGTACTGCTGCTTGACCATGTTGAACGGCACCTTGCCGGGACGGAAGCCGGGCAGCTTGACGCTCTTGCCCATGCGCTTCAGACGCTCGTCCACGTCCTTATCCAGATCGGCGATGGCAACGGCGATATCCAGGCGACGTTCCAGGGCGCTGGAGACTTGGGAATTCTCTTGCATGCGTTTTCCTTAGTGACAACAAGGGCAGCCTAGGCCGCCCGATCCGTGGTGCGAGAGAAGGGACTCGAACCCCCACGCCTTGCGGCGCTGGAACCTAAATCCAGTGCGTCTACCAATTCCGCCACTCTCGCGCAAACGAGCTATTTTACCCGAGTTGCCTCTATACTGTAAGCCTTGCCCCACGCCGCGAATCCGCGGGGGCCGCAACCGCCAGAGACGACGCCGGCCTGGCCCGGCAAGCGTCCGCCACGACCGCATGCCCATGCCCGTCGATCACTACGAAAATTTCCCTGTCGCCTCCATCCTCCTGCCCCGGCACCTGCGCCGCCCGGTGGAAGTCATCTACCGTTTCGCCCGCAGCGCCGACGACATCGCCGACGAGGGCGAAGCCGGCGATGCCGAGCGCCTGCAGGCCCTGGCAACCTACGACGCCGAGCTGGAGCGCATCGAGGCCGGCATCACCCCGGAAACGCCCCTATTCCAGGACCTGGCCCCCATCCTGGTGGCCCACGACCTGCCCCTGCAGCCGTTCCACGACCTGCTCTCGGCCTTCGCCCAGGACGTCACGGTCAAGCGCTACGCCGATTACCCCGCCCTGCTCGACTACTGCCGCCGCTCCGCCAACCCGGTGGGACGCATCATGCTGCACCTGTTCGAAGCCGCCACGCCGGAAAACCTGACCCGCTCGGACGCCATCTGCACCGCCCTGCAGCTGATCAATTTCTGGCAGGACGTGGCCGTGGACTGGGAGAAGCAGCGGGTCTACCTGCCCCAGGAGGACCTGCTGCGCTTCGGCCTCGACGAAAAAGCCATCGCCGCCGGACAGGTCGACGAGGCCTGGTGCGCCCTCATGGATTTCCAGGTGCAGCGGGCCCGCCAGCTGATGCTGGACGGCGCCCCCCTGGCCCTGGACCTGCCCGGCCGTTTCGGCTGGGAAATCCGCCTGACGGTGGAAGGGGGCCTACGCATCCTGGAAAAAATCGGGCAGGTAGGGGGCGACGTTTTCCGCCGGCGCCCCCGTCTCGGCGGCGGCGACTGGTTGCTCCTGGCCTGCCGTGCCGCCCTCTTCCGCCACGGATGCCGCTAGAATCCCGCCCATGAATCCCCACGACTACTGCCAGCAGAAGGCAGCCGCCAGCGGCTCCTCCTTCACCATCAGCTTCACCCTCCTGCCCCGGGAGAAGAAGCAGGCCATGACCGCCCTCTACGCTTTCTGCCGGGAGGTGGACGACGTGGTGGACGAAGTCGAGGACCCCCAGGTGGCGGCCATCAAGCTGGCCTGGTGGCGCCAGGAGGTGGAACGGCTCTACGACGGCACGCCCCAGCACCCGGTGGCCCAGGCCCTGGCCGAGGTGATCAAGACCATTCCCCTGGACAAGGAACTGCTGCTGGAAATCATCGACGGCATGGAAATGGACCTGACCCAGGCCCGCTACGCCGACTTCAAATCCCTGCAGCTCTACTGCTACCGCGTCGCCAGCGTGGTGGGCCTGCTCTCCGCCGAAATCTTCGGCATGACAGAAAGAGCCACGCGCAAGTACGCCCACGACCTGGGCATGGCCTTTCAGCTCACCAACATCATCCGCGACGTGGGCGAGGATGCCCGCCGCGGCCGCATCTACCTGCCCATGGACGAACTGCAGCGCTTCAACGTGCCGGCGGCGGACATCCTCAACAGCCGCCCGACGGAAGCCTTCGCCGCCCTCATCCAGTTCCAGATCGAACGGGCCCGTGGCTTTTACGAGCAGGCCTTCGCCGCCCTGCCGGCGGCGGACCGCCGCCAGCAGAAGCCGGGGCTGGTGATGGCCGCCATCTACCGCAGCCTGCTGGAAGAAATCGCCGCCGAGCCCGGGCTGGTCCTCACCCACCGCATTTCCATCCCGCCCGGACGCAAGGCCTGGCTGGCGCTCAAGGCGTGGATCAAGGGCTGACGCCGTCCGGCACCGGGGCACCGGCCCGGGTCGCCATTGTCGGCGCCGGCTGGGCCGGCCTGGCCTGCGCCGTGGCCCTGGTCCGCCAGGGCATCCCCGTCAGCGTCTTCGAATCGGCGCGCCAGCCGGGCGGTCGCGCCCGCCTGGTCCAGGTCGAAGGCCTGGCCCTGGACAACGGCCCCCACCTGCTCATCGGTGCCTACGGCGCCACCCTGGAACTGATGGGCCAGATCGGCAGCGCCGGGCACCTGCGCCGGACGCCCCTGGCCCTGCTGACGCCGCCCCACTTCAGCCTGCGCCTGCCGCGCCTGCCCGCCCCCCTGCACCTGGCCTGGGGCCTGCTCACGGCCAAAGGCGTCGGCCTGGGCGAGAAGTTCGCCGCCGCCCGCTTCATGCAAGCCCTCAAGGCCAGCGCCTACCGGCTCCCCGCCGACTGCAGCGTCAGCGAACTGCTGCAACGGCACCGCCAGGGCCCCCGGCTGACCCGTTTCCTGTGGGAACCCCTGTGCCTGGCCGCCCTCAACACCCCGGCCGCCACCGCCTCAGCCCAGGTCTTCGCCAACGTCCTGCGCGATAGCCTGGGTGGCCCGGGAGGCGCGACGGACATGCTTTTGCCGACCACCCACCTGGGGGGCCTCGTCCCTGAACCCGCTACGGCCTGGCTGGCTGAAAATGGCCAGCCGGTGCGCCTCTCCAGCCGGGTACGCCGCATTTCGGCCAGCGGCGCGGGTTGGCGACTGGAGTGGGAAAACGAAGGACAGACGGGCAGCGCCGAATTCAGCCAGGTGGTGCTGGCCACCGCCCCCCAGCACGGCGCCGCCCTGCTGCCGCCGGCACCGGCCCTGGACGCCCTGCGCCGGCAACTGGCCGCCTTCGCCTACGAGCCCATCGCCACGGTGTATCTGCAGTACGACGCAGACGTAACCCTGCCCTTCCCCCTGCTGGGCCTGGCCGGGCCCACCGGCCAATGGGTCTTCGACCGGGGCCCTCTCGACGGCCACCGGGGCCTGCTGGCCTGCGTCCTCAGCGCCCACGGTCCCTGGGAAGCGCTGGCCCCCGAGGCCCTGGCCCAGTCCCTGCACCGGGAGCTGGAAAGCGCCCTCGGCCGCCCCCTGGCGCCACCCCGCTGGCAGCGCACCATCCGGGAGGCCCGGGCCACCTTCGCCTGCCGGCCCGATCTGGAGCGCCCCGCCAACGCCACGCCCCTGCCCGGCCTGTGGCTGGCCGGCGACTACACCGCCGGCGACTATCCGGCCACCCTGGAAGGGGCCGTGCGCAGCGGCCATACGGCCGCCCGCCTGATCGCCGCCAACCTGGCTTAAGCACCCCGCCTCAGGACCGGCCGGGAAGCCGGGGCAAGTCGCACCGCACCGCACACAGGCGCTGCACCATGGCCGCTTTCGGTGCCTCCACCTCTCCCGCCTCGTAGGCAACCACCTGCAGCCCCTGCTGCCGGCAGACCTCCAGCAATTCCCCCGGCTGCAGCAGGAAATCCGGCCGGCTCGGCTTGCCGAAACGCTCGTTGCCCGCCATGAAGGTCTCGTAGAGCAGCACACCCCGGGGCGCCAGGGCTGCCGTCAGCAGGGGCCACAGGGGCCGGTGCAGATAGTTGGTGACGACGATGCCGTCAAAGCGGCGTCCGGCCAGGGGCCAGGGACCACCTTCCAGGTCCGCCGCCAGGGCTTCGATGCCCGGCAGCCCCGTCAGGGCGGCAATGGCCTCAGCATCCCGATCCACGGCCGTCACCGCCAGGCCCCGGGCCGCCAGCCAACGGGCATGGCGGCCACTGCCGCAGGCCAGATCCAGCACGCTGCTGCCGTCGGGCAGGAGGTGGGCAAAGCGGGTGATCCAGGAGGATGACGGCAGGACGGAAACAGGGGCGGACATGGGAGCTCCGGACGAAGGCTGGGCAAAAGCCGGGAGCAAGGGCTCCGGCCAAATATGGTGCAATGCAACATGGCGTACGGGTGAAACAGGGCACGGCCGAATCAACCCCGGCAAGCGGCCGGAAATCGGCCCGACAGGCAGACTATAGGTTTAATTGTCACTTTCCTGACCTGGATCAAACGGCAACCGGGGACTGCGGTTTTCCCCATGAGACACCTTCTGACTTTTGTGCTAGATTTTTGCGTCGCACAATATCAAACTGGAACTCGAATCAGCACCGGCCAAGCCGGGCTGGTCCAAAGCTCGGGGACAAGTCATGCACGAAGAAGAACACTACCTTACCAGCCTGTTCGAACCCAAGTCCGTCGCCGTCATCGGTGCCTCGGACCGGGAAAACTCCGTCGGCAACATCATCTACCGCAACATCGTGGCCGCCGGCTACAAGGGCCGCCTCTACCCGATCAACCCCAAGCACGACACCGTGCAGGGCGTGCAGGCCTACAAGTCCATCGAGGAAATCGGCGCCCGCGTGGACCTGGCCGTGATCGCCACCCAGGCCCGCACCGTGCCGGCCATCATCGAGCAATGCGGCCGCAGCGGCGTCAAGAACGTGGTGGTCATCACCGCCGGCTTCGCCGAGGCCGGCCACTCCGGTGCCGCTCTCGAACGCAAGATGGTGGAAATTGCCCGCAGCTACGGCGTGCGCATCCTGGGCCCCAACTGTCTCGGCCTGATCCGCCCGGTGCAGGGCCTCAACGCCACCTTCGCCAACATCTCCGCCAACCCGGGCAACCTGGCCCTGGTCTCCCAGTCCGGCGCCCTGTGCACCGCCATTCTCGACTGGGCCAAGGTCAATGACGTGGGCTTCTCCTCCGTCATTTCCACCGGCGGCTCCGCCGACATCGATTTCGGCGAGATTCTCGACTACTTGGTTTACGACAACCGCACCCACTACATCCTCATGTACGTGGAAGGCATCCGCAACGCCCGCCGCTTCATGAGCGCCATGCGTTCGGCCGCCCGCATCAAGCCCATCCTGCTGCTCAAGGCCGGCCGTTACGAATCCGGTTCCGTCGCCGCCCAGGTGCACTCGGGCATGGCCCTGGGCTCCGACGCGGTGTTCGACGCCGCCCTGAAGCGGGCCGGCGTGGTGCGGGTGCGCAACATCGGTCAGCTGTTCTACGCCGCCAAGGGCCTGGCCTCCAAGTTCCGCCCCGACGGCAACAAGCTGCTGATCATCACCAACGGCGGCGGCCCCGGCGCCATGGCCGCCGACCGGGCCGCCGAGCTGGGCATTCCCCTGGCCGACCTGTCCCAGTCCACCATCGCCTCCCTCAATGCGGTGCTGCCGCCCACCTGGTCCCACGCCAACCCCATCGACATCGTCGGCGATGCCACCCCGGAACGCTACCGGGACGCCATCCTGGCCGGCACCCAGGACCCGGAGGTGGACGGCATCCTGGTGATGCTGACGCCCCAGGCCATGACCCAGCCCGAGGAAGTGGCCAAGGCCGTGATCACCGCCAGCGAGACCTGTACCAAGCCCATCGTCGGCTGCTGGATGGGCGAACAGCAGACCTACCCGGCGCGCAAGATGCTGACCGAAGCCGGCATCCCCGCCTTCCGCATGCCGGAAACGGCGGTGGACCTGTTCTCCCATCTGTCCACCTACTACCGCAACCAGAAGCTGCTGCTGCAGACGCCGGAACCCATCTCCCGCCAGGCCAAGACCGCCACCGAAGGCGCCAAGATGCTGATCGAAGCGGTGCTGTCGGAACGGCGCAAGGTGCTCTCCGAAATGGAATCCAAGTCCGTGCTGCGGGCCTTCAAGATTCCGGTGGCCCAGACCATGGTGGCCCGCACTCCCACCGAGGCCCTGCTGCTGGCCGAGCAGATCGGCTTCCCGGTGGTGATGAAGGTGGATTCCCCCGACCTGCCGCGCAAGTCCGAAGTGGGCGGCGTGCGCCTCAACATCATCTCCGCCGCCGCCGTGCGCAATGCCTACCACGACATTCTCGACACCGTGGGCCGCAACGCCCCCAGCGCCCGCATCAACGGCGTTTCCATCGAGCCCTTCGTGGCCCGTCCCAACGGCCGGGAACTGAAGGTGGGCGTGATCCGGGACCGGGTCTTCGGCCCCGTCATCACCTTCGGCGTCGGCGGTGCCGAGTGCGAGGTCTTCAACGACACCGCCGTGGCCCTGCCGCCCATGAACAGCTACCTGGTGGAAGACCTGATCCGTTCCACCCGGGCCGCCAAGATCCTGGGCGACTACCGCAACATGCCCGCCGCCAACATGGAGGCCCTGGAGGACGTGCTGCTGCGCATCTCCCAGATGGTGTGCGAACTGCCCTGGCTGCAGGAGCTGGACCTCAACCCCCTGATCGTCGATGAAAACGGCGCCATCGCCGCCGATGCCCGCATCGTCATCGACTTCGCCCCCTCATCCGGTGACCGCTATTCCCACATGGCCATCCACCCCTACCCGGCCCACCTGGTGGAGGACTGGGTCCTGCCCGACGGCCAGGTGGTGGTGATCCGCCCCATCCGTCCGGAAGATGCGGAAATGGAGAAGGAATTCGTCGCCCACCTGTCCGACGAATCCAAGTACTTCCGTTTCATGGACACCCTGCGGGAGCTGACCCAGTCCATGCTGGTGCGCTTCACCCAGATCGACTACGACCGGGAAATGGCCTTTGTCGCCGTCACCGAGGAGGACGGCAAGGAAGTCCAGGTGGGCGTCTCCCGCTTCGTCTCCAACCCGGACGGCGAAACGGTGGAATTCGCCCTGGCCGTGGCCGACGGCTGGCAGAAGCGCGGCGTCGGCCGCAAGCTGATGAGCGCCATCATCGAGTGCGCCCGGGCCAAGGGCTACCGGGCCGTGGTGGGCGACGTGCTGGCCCTCAACTCCAAGATGTTCAAGCTGATGACCAGCCTGGGCTTCACCATCCACCCCCACCCCGAAGATCCGGCCGTGAAGCGCGTCATCAAGCCCCTCACCGACTGATCCGCACGGCGCCCCTCAAAAGGGGGCGGGGTCCGGGCCGGACCGCCACCAGGGACGGCCCCGGAAATCCCTGCCCTCGCCAACAAAGCAAAAGGGCCAGGCATCATGCCTGGCCCTTTTGCTTGGTATGGTTGCCGTAACCGGCTTACTTGCTGTTCACATCGTAGGGGTAGGACTTCTGGGCCACCTTGGCGGCCTTGAAGCCTTCCTGCTCTTCCTGGGGCAGTTCCTTGTCCCACCAGATGGCCCGGCCCTTGCGCTGGTCTTCCACCCACTCCGGGTTCTTAGCCAGCATTTCGCGCATGAATTTGGTGTGATCGGATTCGTACAGGGCCATGCCAGGGACTCCCAATGATTGGAGGGTTGAACGCAAGGCCCGGATTATAGCCCAACTCCCCGGAAATTCTGCTGCCGCCCCCGTGGGCCCGCCCCGCCTTGACACTGGCGATTTCATTACGTTAACGTCAACGTCAATAAACAATATAAAACGCGTTACGCGATCCGGGCAGGGGGGAGTCGGGCCGTCGTCGGCCGCTTCTCGATCTCAGGACCACCTGACCACACAGGCCGGTCCGTTCTCCCTGTTCTGTCGCGGGTTGTACCGGAGCAATCCGGCGTTGCCTTTTCACACTGAACGACAAAACAGAGGAGAACAAGTTGTCTGCTACTGAAGCCTTTCTCAAGGCCCGCGACTTCCTGCTGGCCCACCGCACCGACTACACCACCGCCTACAACGGCTTCCAGTGGCCCCAGCTGACCGAGTTCAACTGGGCCCTGGACCACTTCGACGTCATGGCCAAGGGTAACGACAAGCCCGCCCTGTGGATCGTTGAGGAAGACGGCACCGAGCACAAGATTTCCTTCGCCCAGATGTCCGCCCGTTCCAACCAGGTGGCCAACTGGCTCAAGGCCCAGGGCGTCAAGCGGGGCGACCGCATCCTGATGATGCTGGGCAATGAAGTGCCCCTGTGGGAAACCATGCTCGGCTGTATCAAGCTGGGCGCCGTGCTGATTCCCGCCACCACCCTGCTCACCCCCGAAGACCTGCGCGACCGCCTGGACCGGGGCCAGGTCAAGCACGTCATCATCGGCGCGGCCCACACCGACAAGTTCACCGACCTGGCCGGCGACTACACCCGCATCTGCGTCGGCGGCGAACCCGCCGGCTGGAAGTCCTTCAAGGACAGCCACACCACCTCCGCCGAGTACACCCCGGATGCCGCCACCAAGGTTTCCGACCCCCTGCTGCTGTATTTCACCTCCGGCACCACCTCCAAGCCCAAGCTGGTGCTGCACACCCACCAGAGCTACCCGGTGGGCCACCTGTCCACCATGTACTGGATCGGCCTGCAGCCCGGCGACATCCACCTCAACATTTCCTCCCCGGGCTGGGCCAAGCACGCCTGGAGCTGCTTCTTCGCCCCCTGGAATGCCGGCGCCTGCATCTTCCTCTACAACTACAGCCGCTTCTCCGCCAAGTCCATGCTCAATGTGCTGGAGAAGTACCAGGTCACCACCATGTGCGCTCCCCCCACCGTGTGGCGCATGATGATCCAGGAAGACCTGGCCGCCTATAAGGGCCGCCTGAAGATCCGCGAACTGATCGGTGCCGGCGAACCCCTCAACCCGGAAATCATCGAGCAGCTGCAGAACGCCTGGAACATCACCATCCGCGACGGCTTCGGCCAGACCGAAACCACCGCCGAGATCGGCAACACCCCGGGCCAGCCTCTCAAGCCCGGTTCCATGGGCCGCCCCCTGCCGGGCTACCAGGTGGTGCTGGTGGATAGCGAAGGCAACGAGGCCGCCGAGGGCGAGATTTCCCTCAAGCTCAACCCGCGCCCCCTGGGCCTGATGGTGGGCTACTCCGGCGACGCCGAGAAGACCGCCGAAGTGATGCGCGACGGCGTCTATCACACCGGCGACGTGGCCACCAAGGACGAGGACGGCTACATCACCTACGTGGGCCGGGCGGACGACGTGTTCAAGGCCTCCGACTACCGCATCTCCCCCTTCGAGCTGGAATCCGTGCTGATCGAGCACCCGGCCGTGGCCGAGGCGGCGGTGGTGCCCTCCCCCGATCCGGTGCGCCTGGCCGTGCCCAAGGCCTACGTCATCCTGCGCAACGGCGAGAAGCCGTCCAAGGAACTGGCCAAGGACATCTTCGCCTTCCTGCGCGCCAACCTGGCTCCCTACAAGCGCATCCGCCGCCTGGAGTTCTCCGATCTGCCCAAGACCATCTCCGGCAAGATCCGGCGCGTCGAGCTGCGGGCCAACGAGGCCAAGCGTCGCAATGCCAACGAGAAGGGCGAGTGGGAATTCTTCGAGGAAGACTTCCCCGACCTGAAGGGCTGAGCCCCCGGGCTAGGGCAAAAAAAACGGCGGACCCGCGGGTCCGCCGTTTTTCATTCAGGACTGTTCCGGTCTACTGGAACACGATGGGCTGGGCGGCACCGGCGCAATAGTCGGCGAGAAAGTCGTCCACGGTTTCCGTGTCCGTCCCTTCGCCCACCACTTCCCGGATGGCCCGGTGGAACTGCTCCGCCCGCACGCCCTGAATGAACAGGGAGCGGTTCCCGGTCTTGTCTACCAACTCGAAACCGTACTGGGCCGGGTAGGCCAGAACCGAATACTCGTCGCTGCTGTAGAACGTGTCCATGATCGGGTCCTCTCGTGTTAAAACGAAGGGCGGCCATTCATCCTTTCCGCGTCTTCATCTCCCACATGGGAGTGCCACCCGCCGTTTTCAAGAGTATGAACCTTCCCGGGGCGAAAAAGTGCCCCGCCCCGGTGTTTTCCCCAGGTCGGGGCGTTACACTGCCGGCTCATTCCGAGGAGCCGACCATGCCCTGCCGCTGCGCCTGGGTCAGCGATGACCCGCTCTACCAGCATTACCACGACACCGAGTGGGGCGTGCCCCTGCGGGACCCCGCCCGGCTCTTCGAATTCCTCCTGCTGGAAGGGGCCCAGGCCGGTCTCTCCTGGATCACCGTCCTGAAAAAGCGGGAAACCTACCGCCTCGCCTTCGACCAGTTCGATCCCCACCGCATGGCGGCCTACGACGAGGCCAAGGTGGCCAGCCTGCTGGCGGACCCGGGCATCGTGCGCAACCGGCTCAAGGTGGCCGCCTTCATCCAGAACGCCCGGGCCTGGCTGCAGCTGTGCGAGGAAGAAGGCGATGCCGCCGCCTACCTGTGGCAGTTCGTCGGCGGCGCGCCGCGGCAGAACCGCTGGGCCAGCATCGCCGAGGCGCCGACCCGCACCGCCGAATCGGACGCCATGAGCAAGGCCCTGGCCAAGCGCGGTTTCAAGTTCGTCGGCTCCACCATCTGCTATGCCTTCATGCAGGCCACGGGCATGGTGAACGACCACACCACCGACTGTTTCCGCCACGCCGAAGTGGCGGCCACGACCTAGGCCCGGCGGTCACGCCGCTGTCATGTGGGGGTGCTAAAAAAGGAAGCCCCCCCACCCAGGAGACAGCCGCCATGTACGACCTGCAACCCGCCACCGCCGCCCTGCACCAGGGCTCCCTCAACGCCTTCTCCAGCATCGCCGGCCTGCTGCTCGATTCCGGCCACCGCACCCTGGACATCTGCAGCGCCGCCCGCCAGGACCTGCTCGAATCCCTGCAGGCGGACGATGGCGCCCTGCCCCGCCTGGACGCCGGCAAGACCGGCGACACCCTGCACCGCCACTCCCTGGCCCTGACCCAGGAAAGTCTGGGCGCCCTGATGGCCCTGCAGGAAGAGGCCATCCGCTTTTTCGAAGGGCACAGCCACGGCCTCAGCGCCTTCGTCGCCCACAGCATCGAAAAGGCCGGCAAGGGCCTGCCGGCGGAAATCCTGCCGGCGGTGAACCTGTTCCAGCAGAGCGTCACCCAGCTGGACCACACCCTGGGCCACCTGGCCGCCAATGCCTCCCACACCGCCGCCCAGGCAGCCACCCAGATCGAGGCCAGCCTGGCCGAGGAAAGTGCCGCGAACGAAGACAACGGCAGCAAGCCCCGCAGCGCCGCCCGCCGCAAGGGCGCCTGAAACACCGCACCGGGCGCCGCCAGCAGCCGCGCCCGGCGCCCCGCTACAGGCCGCCGGGCGGAGCCGCCGCCGCCCGGCTACAATAGCGCCCCGCCCTTTCTCCCAGCGCTCCCCATGTCGGCATCCCAGAAACTCGGCAACACCACCTTCCACGGCCTCGACGCCGTCCGCCTCACCCTGCCCGACGGCAGCACCGCCGTCATCAGCGCCTTCGGCGCCCAGGCCCTGTCCTGGGTCCCCGCCGGCGGCGGCGAGCGCCTCTATCTCAGCCCCCAGGCCAACTTCGGCGGCAGCGTCCCCATCCGTGGCGGCGTGCCGGTCATCTTTCCCCAGTTCAGCGAGCGCGGCCCCCTGCCCAAGCACGGCTTCGCCCGCACCGCCACCTGGACCCTGGAAGAGTGGCGCGAACAGCCGGAAGCGGAAGAAGGCGGCTTCGCCTGCGCCGTCTACAGCCTCACGGCCGACGACGCCAGCCGGGCCCTGTGGCCCCACGACTTCCGCGCCGAGCTGACCGTGGCACTGACCCGCGACCGCCTGGACATCGAACTGGAAGTGGAGAATCCGGGCAGCGAACCCCTGGAATTCACCGGCGGCCTGCACACCTATCTGCGCGTCAAGGAAGTGGAGAACGTCACCCTCACCGGCCTCCACGGCAGCCGCCGCCAGCTTCCCGGCAGCCAGGAGACCAAGGTCGAGACCGGCCCGGAACTTATGGTGGATGACGAGGTGGATCAGGTCTATCTGGACGTGCCCCGCCCCCTGCTGCTGAAGGACGGACGCCAGGCCCTGGCCATCGCCAGCGAGGGCTTTCCCGACGTGGTGGTGTGGAACCCCTGGGAACACCGCTGCGCCAGTCTCAAGGACATGCCGGCCAACGGTTTCCGCCACATGCTGTGCGTCGAGGCCGTGGCCGTGGGCAAACCGGTGGTGGTGGCCCCCGGCGCCTCCTGGTGGGGCCGCCAGACCCTGGTGACCCTGGACGCCTGACCCCGAAAACAGGCAGGGCGGAGAGGCAATATCCACGGGAATCTCCGCCTGCACTACCCTGAAATAGCCGTCCCTCCTGCCTTTCCGGCCAGGTCCCTGAACCGGACCTGGCCAGCCACCCGACAGCCCGCACCTCCCGCTGGTCTCTGTGCTCTCTGTGCCCTCTGTGGCCCGGATTTTCGGCCTTTTCAAACCTGGCGCTGCCCTACCCCCAAGGCCGTCAGCACGGCGATGGACTGAAGGATGGCCACCCCCACCAGCACGCTGGCGAAATGGCCGGCATCGAGCATGGGTCCGAACAGCAGGGGCGACAGGGCCAGCCCCGTATCCAGCCCCGAATAGACGAAACCGTAGACCCGGCCGAAAGCCTGCTGGCCGAAACGGGCCGCCGCCGCCCGGCGCACCAGCAGGTCCCGGGAAGGACCGGCCAGGCCGTTGCAGAAGCCGATGCAGGCCATCAGCAGCGGCACCAGGGCACCAGGCACGGCACCGCTGGCCAACAGCAGGGCCAGCAGGGCCGCCGTGGACAGGATCAGGGCGATACGCCGGTCGTGGGCCATGGCCTTGCCTGCGAGAAAGCCGCCCAGGGCCATGCCGCCGGCCCCGCCCAGGAGAAAGGCGGTGATGGCGCTGGCCGCCAGGCCCACGGAAAGGCCATAGACCTGCTGCAGCACCGGCGAGCCGAAATTCTGGAAGGCGCCGAAGGCGGTGGTGGTGAACAGGAAGAAGCCAAAGCACAGCCACACCGGGCCGCAGCCAAGGAAGGCGAAGGGGGAGCCGGGAGCCCCGTCGTGCCGGCTTGCCCCATGGGGCGGATCGGCCAGCAGATGGCGGAAGCAGACCAGCAGGCCGAGGGCCAGCAGGGCCACCGCGCCGGCGCCCAGGGCGGCGCCGCGCCAGCCGGCCAGGGCCGCGATGCCGGTGAGGAAGGCCGGCGCCGCCGCCCAGCCCAGGTTGCCGGAGAGGCCGTGGATGGAGAAGGCATGGCCCAGGCGGGCCGCGGAAACATGGCGGTTGAGCAGGGTGAAGTCCGCCGGATGGAACACCGCATTGCCCAGCCCCGCCAGGCCGGCGGCCAGGAACAGGCCGGCATAGCTGTGGGCCAGGGCCAAAGCCACGCCGGCGGCCGCCAGGCAGGAGACGCCGAAGAACAGCACCCGCCGCGCCCCCAGCCGGTCCACGGCGAAGCCGGCCAGGGCCTGGCCGATGCCGGAAACGACGAAGAAGAGGGTCATGGTGGCCCCCACCTGGGTGAAGCTGAGGCCGAACTCCTGCATCAGCCAGGGAAAGAGGGGCGCCAGCAGGAGATGGAAGAAATGGGAGACGCCGTGGGCAAAACCCACCACGCTGATGGTGGCGTATTCGCGCCGGCGCTGCAGCCTGGCGGCCTCGCCCGCTTCAGTACCGGCAGGGGCGGCAGTCGTGTCGGTGACGGCGGCAGCGAGCGCCACAGGTTCGGGGGATGCCACGGCGGCGTTGCTATCGGTACCCATGGGCCCGGCTCCTGATGATGGAAAACAGGCTGGCATCCTAACCCTCCCGGCCACTGGCAGAAATACGGCAGACGGACAATAATTATCGCAATCCGGCCAGCCGTACCGCTGACCGTACCGTCCCGGACCGGCCCCAGCGCCAACCCGCTCCGCCCCGATTCCAGCCGGCAGATGCCGCCCCCAACCCGCTCTCTCCGGAAGACGCTCATGCCTGCCACCCAGCCGCGCCTGCCCTACGATCCCTGGCCCCGCCGGCCCCCCAGCGCCGCTGAGCCGGTCACGGTGAACCTGCGCAAGGCGCCGGCCGACGTGGAAATCCCCAGGCACAGCCACGACTGGGCCCAGCTGGCCTACCCCATCGCCGGCACCATCCGCCTGGCCACCGCCGACATGGCCTGGATCGTGCCGCCCCTGCGGGCCATCTGGATTCCGCCCCAGGTGGCCCACACCGTGGTCATGCTGGGCCAGGTGGAACTGCGCACCCTCTACGTGGATGCGGCGGCGGCCCCCCTGCCCCTGGATTCCTGCCGGGTGGTGGAGATATCCGACGTCATGCGGGCCCTGAGCGAGGCCCTGGCCGCCAGCCCGGCCCCCGCCGAACCCCGGCGCGGCCTGATGACGGCCCTGCTGGTGGAGGAGATGCGCCAGGCCAAGCCCCTCTCCCTGGGCCTGCCCCTGCCCCGGGACCGGCGCCTGATGGCCCTCTGCCAGGCCCTGCTCGACCAGCCCGCGACGGACCTCAGCCTGGAGGCCTGGGCCGCCCGGGTCGGCGCCAGCAGCCGCACCCTGGCCCGCCTCTTCCAGAAGGAGCTGGCCATGCCCTTCGGCGCCTGGCGCCAGCAGCTGCGCCTGTCCCGGGCCGCCGCCCTGGTGGCCCAGGGCCGCAGCCTGGGGGCGGTGGCGGCGGAACTGGGCTACGCCAGCCCCAGCGCCTTTTCCGCCATGTTCAAGCGGGCTTTCGGCCAGTCGCCGCGGCAGTTTTTCCGCCAGTAGCTGCGGCTCCTGTTACACACTGTATCAACCTGGATCAAATGCCTGGCCTAAACTTGTTGCATTGCAACATTCAACAGGCGCAGAATCGACCTCATCCCGAAGCCGTATCGCCTGAGGAGCCAGCCATGAACGCCATTGAACGCCAACAACTGACCTCCCTCCTGCAGCGACTGAGCCATGTGCAGTCGCAGCAAACCGAGGTGGAAATCGAATCCGTCATCCGCGAGGCCTGCGCCGGCCAGCCCGAGGTGGCCCGCCTCCTGGCCCAGCAGGTCCTGGGCCTGGGCAACACCGCCCACGCCCCCTGCTTCCACTGCGCCCCGCCCGAAGGCAGCTACGCCTTCGAAGCCGCCGGCATCCCCCACCAGCACTGAGCCGGAGCCGCCCCCAGCGGCGGCTCTTCGCCCCGTCGCTTCCCTTCTCCCGGCCCCGCCCAGGGGCCGCGCCGGGCCTTAGGCCGGCACCTCCAGGCTGTCGCCGGTGAGGAAGAACTGCCCGCCCGCCACGTAATGCAGGGTGCGCAGTTCTTCCGCCGCGAACAGCCAGCGGCCGTCCCGGAAGGCCCGGTCGTCAGCCCAGGCCGCCACCACCTCGGCCAGGAACAGGTCGTAGGCCTGCTGGTTGTGCTGGTTGTGCTCTTCCGGCAGCACCCGGCATTCCAGCCAAGCGGCACAGCCCTCCACCAGGGGCGCCCCCACCTTTTCCGCCGGCGCCGTGGCCAGCCCCAGGCGGGCGAACTTGTCCCCGTCGCGGCCGCTGCAAGAACCCACGGCCACCACCGCCCCGGCCAGAGCCTTGCCGGGAATGCCCAGCACGAATTCACCGGAGCCTTCCACCAGGCCCCGGGTATGGGCGCCCTTGTCGATCACCACCGCCACCTTGGGCGGCGAAAAATCCAGGGGCATGGCCCAGGAGGCCGCCATGACGTTGCGGCGTCCCTGGTGGGCGCTGCTGACCAGGGTCACGGGGCCGTGGTTGAGCAGCTTGTAGGCCTGGGACAGGGGAACGGCGACACGCATCTTTTTCTCTCCAAGCAGGATGGGTACGGGAGCCTCAGTGGCCGCCCCGGTATTGCAGTTCGCCGGCCTCGACGGCAAAGCCCAGCCAGTTCTCCGGCGGCGGCAGGGGGCAGGTGGCGAAGGGGGTGAAGGCGCAGGGCGGGTTGTAGGCCCGGTTGAAGTCCAGCAGCACCTTGCCGTCCTGAGGCGGCGGGCAGCGCAGGAAACGGCCAGCGCCGTAGGTCAGGCGGCCGCTGCCGGCATCGCGGAAAACGAAGAAGACGCCCTCCTCCCCCGTTTCCATGGGCAGCAGGGCCACCGTCTGCCCGGCGTGCTCGAACACCGCCCGGTGCCGCACCGTCACCGCCTTCAGTTCGCCGGTCACCGTCGGCACTTCCATGGTGACGGGCTCGGCCAGGGTTTCCCAGGCGGCCTCGATGGACCAGGCCGGCGCATAGGGCAGGCACTCCAGCCCGGCGAAGGGCCGCTTCGCCTGCCACTCCAGATCCCGCAGGCGCACCGCCAGGCGGCCTTCCCGCTCGATGATGAAAAACTGGTAGGCGCCGCTGCGCACCGGCGTCGGCTCCCCCTGGGCGTCGGTCTGCAGGGCCTGGAGCCCGCCGCCGGCGGGCTCCCAGGTGATGCTGGTGCCCTGCCAGCGCAACAAGCCCAGGCGCTCCGGACCGTCGGGCAGGCGCACCAGGCAGTCGGCGCCGGCACCCACGGCGTTGTCGCCGGGTTCCAGCCAGATGAGGCCGATCAAGCCGGGCCAGCCTTGCGGCGCATCCAGTTCGGCCAGGCGGCGCTGGCACCAGCGCTGGTACCGGGCCGCCGGGGAAGCATCAATATCGCTCATGGAATTCTCGCAAAAAGGGTTAGAGGCGGAAGCGCCGGGCCAAATCGAAGGAGTTGCGTACCCCGATGTCGCCGCTGTGGGCCCGGAGCCAGTCTTCGGCGGCGGCGTAGCCCAGGTCGTGGAGCTTTAGCAGGAAGGGCCAGTCGGCCGCCACCTTGGTTTCGGAGCCGAACTGGTGCAGCAGGTCGGCCGCCTCGATGAGATGGAAATGGGTCTGCAGGATGCGTTTTTCCAGCCCCCCCGCCTCCAGGCCCAGGCGCTCGGAGAAGTCGATGACGTTGGCGAAGAGCAGCATTTCCCGCAGCACACTGGTGTTGAAGGCCAGTTCCATGGCCCGAGCGCGGATTTCCTCCACCGTGGTCGGCACCTCGCCGTAGGTGGGCGGCGCTAGCAGCACCAGCAGGATTTCCGGGCTGTCGCATTCGTAGAACAGGGGGAACACCGCCGGGTTGGCAGAATAGCCGCCGTCCCAGTAGGGCTCGCCGTCGATCTCCACGGCGTGGTGGATCATGGGCAGGCAGGCCGAGGCCAGGGCCGCCTCCACGCTCAGCTCGGCGTTGCGGAACAGGCGCAGCTTGCCGGTGTTGGCGTTGGTGGCGGCGAGGAACAGGCGCACCGGGCTGTGCCGGCGCAGGCCCTCGAAATCCACCCGCTCCTTGAGCAGCTGGCGCAGGGGATTGAAGTTGAGGGGATTCAACTGGTAGGGCGAAAGATACTGGGTCCAGTTGAGCATCATGCGGGTTGCCGGCATCAGGGCCAGGCCTTCGCCGCCCTGCACCGGCATGGAGAGATCCAGGGGCACGCTGTCGGCGATGGCCTGCCAGAACTCTTCCAGGGCCAGGCGGGCCCACTGGGGGCCTCCCTTCATCAGGCCGTCGGCCAGCACCAGGGCATTCATGGCGCCGGCGCTGGTGCCGCTGATGCCGTCGAAGCCGTAGCGCCCGTCCGCCAGCAGGCAGTCGAGCACACCCCAGCTGTAGGCGCCGTGGGCGCCGCCGCCCTGGAGCGCCAGATTGAGGGCCAAACCCGTGCTGCCTGCTGCCGTCTGCTGAACTGCCATGACTGCTCCTCGGATTGACTGATGGGTTCCCGGCTAGGATACTTCGCCCGGCGCCGCGGCGGCGCATCTTGCCGCTTTTTGACGGGCGCCCTCGGCGGGGCCGCAGCCTTGCCGACCTTTCCCGAATCGCTCTGCCAGGATTTCCCCATGCTGCAAAAGCTCTCCTCCTTCCCCGGCGTGCCCGGTCCCGTGGTCATCATCGTCATGGACGGCTACGGCCTGCCCAAGACCGACGTCGGCAGCGCCATCGCCGCCGCCAGGAAGCCCACCCTGGACAAGCTCTTCGCCACTTGCCCGAACATCCGCCTGAAGGCCCACGGCACCGCCGTCGGTATGCCGTCGGACGACGACATGGGCAATTCCGAAGTGGGCCACAACGCCATCGGCGCCGGCCAGGTGTACGCCCAGGGCGCCGCCCTGGTGGCGGGCGCCATCGCCGACGGCAGCATCTGGCAGGGCCAGGCCTGGCAGGAGATCGTCGCCGGGGCCAAGGCCGGTCGTGGTGTGCTGCACTTCATCGGCCTCTTCTCCGACGGCAACGTGCACAGCCACATCGACCACCTCAAGGCCATGGTGGTCCAGGCCAAGGCCGAAGGCGTCAAGACGGTGCGCATCCACGCCCTGCTGGACGGCCGCGACGTACCCGAGACCAGCGCCCTGGAATACGTGGAGCCCTTCGAGGCTTTCCTGGCGGAGATTTCCGACCCATCCTTCGACGCCCGCATCGCCTCCGGCGGCGGCCGCCAGGTCATCACCATGGACCGCTACGAGGCCAACTGGGCCCTGGTGGAAGCCGGCTGGAAGACCCACGTGCTGGGCCAGGGCGAGCAGTTCGCCAGCACCGCGGAAGCGGTCAAGGCCCTGCGCCAGCGCCATCCCGGCACCATTGACCAGGACCTGCCGCCTTTCGTCATCGGCGCCAATGGCCAGCCCGTCGGCACCATCGAGGACGGCGACGCCGTGGTCTTCTACAACTTCCGCGGCGACCGGGCCATCGAAATCACCCGGGCCTTCGAGGAAGCGGATTTCGACAAGTTCGACCGCATCCGCACGCCCAAGGTCACCTACGCCGGCATGCTGCAGTACGACGGCGACCTGCAGCTGCCCAAGCGCTTCCTGGTGGCCCCGCCGGCCATCAAGGACACCATGGGCGAGTGGTTCGCCAAGAGCGGCGTGACCCAGTTCGCCTGCTCCGAAACCCAGAAATTCGGCCACGTCACCTACTTCTGGAACGGCAACCGCTCCGGCAAGTTCGAGGGCGAGACCTACCAGGAAGTGCCCAGCGACGTGGTGCCCTTCGAGCAGCGGCCCTGGATGAAATCCGCCGAGATCGCCGACGCCATGATCGCCGCCCTGAAGAGCGGCCAGTACAAGACCCTGCGCTGCAACTTCGCCAACGGCGACATGGTGGGCCACACCGGCAACTTCCGCGCCGCCACCCTCTCCGTCGAGGCGGTGGACCTGGCCCTGGAGCGCATCCTGCCGGTGGTCGACGCCATGGGCGGGGTGGCCCTGATCACCGCCGACCACGGCAACGCCGACGAGATGTTCGAGCTGGACAAGAAGACCAAGCAGCCCCAGCTCAATGCGGACGGCTCCTTCAAGGCCAAGACCGCCCACACCCTCAACCCGGTGCCGCTGATCCTTTACGACAACGTCAGCGGCGGCAAGCTGGGCCTGCAGCAGACGGAAAGCGCCGGCCTCTCCAACATCGCCGCCACCGTGGCCAACCTGCTGGGCTACGAAAAGCACGCCAAGTGGGACGAGAGCCTGCTGCAAATCCGCTGATCCCACGGCATCGGCGCAACAAGGAAACGGCGGCCCCAGGGCCGCCGTTTTGCATTGGCCCTTCTTGACGCAGCGGCTGGACGCCCCGTGGCACAGGGGTATGATGCTGGGCCATGGACAAGCTCGAAGTCTTCAACACCCTGGCGGCCGGGGTCGGCCACGGCGAACTCGCCTTTCCCACCAGCGCCCAGGTGGCCATCAAGGTGCGGCAGGCCCTGGACGATCCGGAGTGCCACATCGAAGCCGCCGCCCATCTGGTGCAGGCCGAGCCCCTGCTGGCGGCCCGGGTGGTGGCCATGGCCAACTCGGTCACCTACAACCGTGCCGGCAATCCCGTCACCGACGTGCGCACCGCCGTCGCCCGCCTGGGCTTTCGCACCGTGCGCGCCCTGGCCATGGCCCTCATCACCCGCCAGCTGTCCGGCAGCCCCAGCGATCCCGCCTTGCAGGCCATGGCCGCCCAACTGTGGCAACACACGGCCCATGTGGCCGCCCTGGCCCACGTCATCGCCCGCCGGGTGACCAAGGTGGATGGGGAAACGGCCATGTTCGCCGGCATCGTGCACGAGGTCGGCGGCTTCTACCTGCTGTCCCAGGCCAAGCGCCAGCCCGGCCTGCTGGACGGAGATTTCGACGCCTGGATGGAAGGCGGCGAAATGATCCTGGGCCGGGCCGTGCTGCAGGTGCTGGAAGTGCCGGCGCCGGTACTGGAAGCCATCGAGGCCTATTGGGACGGCTTCCTCGCCATCCCGCCCCACTCCCTCGGCGACACCCTGCTGCTGGCCGAGGAACTGTGCCCCGTGCCCTCGCCCCTGCACCGCTTCAACAGCCGCGGTGCAGCCACGGGCGATGCCGACATGGGTGGCAGCGGCAATCTGGACATGGTGCTGGGGGAGGAAACCCTGAGCGGCATCCTGGCCGAAGCGGCGGAAGAAGTGGGCTCCCTCACCGGCGCCCTGCAGTTCTGACGCCTTTCCAGCCGCCGGCAAGATAGCAGCCCACCCCTGGAAGCCGCATGCGGCGGACTTCCCAGCCATGCCATGCCGGAGATCGCCTATCCGCGAGCCTCTCCAGCCGCCCTCCCCATCCAAGCGGCCATGAAAAAGCCGCCGACGGCCAGGCCGCGGCGGCTGCTTTGCTGCGGCGGCAACGCCGCCCCGCGAGACCCTCAGACCAGGGTCAGGGTGACGTCGATATTGCCCCGGGTGGCGTTGGAATAGGGGCAAACCTGGTGGGCCTTGGCCACCAGTTCCTCGGCCACCTGCCGCTCCAGGCCCGGCAGGGCGATGCGCAGTTCCACCTCGATGCCGAAACCGGCGGGGATGACGCCGATGCCCACCAGGCCCTCGATGCTGGCCTGGGCCGGGAAGGCGATTTTGTCCCGGGCGGCGACGAACTTCATGGCGCCCATGAAGCAGGCCGAATAGCCGGCGGCAAACAGCTGCTCCGGATTGGTGCCGGCACCGCCGGCCCCGCCCAGTTCCTTGGGCGTGCTCAGGGACACCTCCAGATGGCCGTCGGCGCCGACGGCACGGCCGTCACGGCCGCCGGTGACTTGGGCCTGAGCCCGGTACAGCACTTTTTCGATCGACATGGTCTTTCTCCTAGAAAAGTGGGAACTGCCTGCGACGACTTCGGAACGGTCCGGGCGCATCGCCGCCCATGAAAATTATCAACTATCGCTATTTAATCGCGCGCTATATATTTGCCGGAAGAAAAGGGCCGCGAGGCCCTCTTGTGCCGGCGCTTCACGCCACGGCCTGCCTTCAGCCGTAGGCCTGCAGCCGCCGGCGCAGGTCGTCCAGTTCGCCCTTGAGCCGGCCCAGCTCGTCGGTGGAACAGGCGGCAGCGCAGAGCATGGCGGCGGGCACGGCCTCGGCCTGGCGGCGCAGATCCCGCCCCGCCAGGCTCAGGCTCACCACCACCTGGCGCTCGTCGCTGGCGGCCCGGCTGCGGCTGAGCAGGCCCGCCGTCTCCAGGCGCTTCAAGAGGGGCGTCAGGGTGGCCGAATCCAGGCCCAGGGGCTCGCCGATCTCGGACACGGTGAGGCCGTCCCGCTCCCACAGCACCAGCATCACCAGGTACTGGGGATAGGTCAGGCCCAGGGGGCCCAGCACCTTGCGATAGACCTTCTGCATGGCCAGGGTGGTGGCATACAGGCTGAAGCAGAACTGGTTCTGCAGCAGCAGGGAGGCCGGGCTTGGCGGGGTGGCGTTGTTGGGCTTGTCATCCATGGCGCCCATATTAAATAGTTCGCTATTTAATTGCAAGCACTTTTATTAACCCCCGGACGCCAGGCTCCCCAGCCAGGCCAGCACCGTCAGCACGGCCAGGGCGCCGCCCCGGGTGCACCAGGGCGGCCGCCAGGCCAGCAGGAACACCAGGCCGGTGGCCGCAGCGGAGAGCAGGCCGATCCACAGCACCACGCCCTGGGCCGCGCCCCAGCCCGCAAGGCAGGGCGCCAGGGCCAGCAGGCAGCCGCTCCAGCCGGCCAGGCGCAGGACCCGGCCCCGTCCCGGCGTCAGGGGATGGTGGTAACGCTGCCGGTAGTGGCGGGCCATGCCCAGGCACAGGCCCAGCATGCCCAGATAGGCCAGGCCGAGACTGGCGGCGGCGTGCAACCAGGAAATGTTCATGCTGCCTCCTTGGCCGCTGCGGCGGCAAAACGGCGGCTCACCCGCCATCCCAGATAGACCAGGGCCAGGCCGCCGACGAGGGCGGTCAGATCCACCCCCAGGCGCATGGCATCCAGCAGTCCCGGGGCGCCGGCCACGTCGCACAGGGGCAGCAGGGCCCAGGCCAGGCCGGCGGCGTAGAGCTGCCCGCGCCAGGCCGCGCCGGGGGCACGCAGGCCGGCATGGACCAGGGTCAGGGCCCACACGGCGAAGAAGGCGCCGATCTCCCAGGCCGCCCGCTCCGCCAGGTCCGCCGGCAGCAGCCGGTTGGCCCAGAGGAAGGCGGCGCTGGCCAGCATCACCCCGGCCACGGTGGCCACGTTGAGGCTTTCGATGGCGCCATAGACCCGGGCCGTGGCGGCCCCGAATTCATGGCCGGGACGCTTGCGCCGCTTGATGGTGAACAGCACCAGCCCCACCGCCATCATGGCGGTGCCGGCCAGGCCGGAGAGAAAATACAGCCACTGGGCCGGATAGCCGCCGAAATGGACCAGGTGCAACCCCACCTGGGTGCGGAAGGCGTAGGCCACCGGGTTCCACTCGGTCTGCCGCCCCAGTTCCCAGCCGCTCACCGCGGCGAAGGTGATGTGGTCGGCCACGGCGCCGAGGCGGTCGTCCAGGTGGCGCATGAACTGCACCGTGGCCTCCCGGTCACCGGGGGCGCGGATGCCGATCCAGCCCACATGGCCGGCGCCCAGGACCGTCTCCGCCTCCTGCAGCAGGGGCGCCAGGGACGGCAGGGGCGCCGCCACGCCCGCCGGCCGGCGCTCGAAGCTGCGCACCACGTCGGCCCGGGGGCCGCCGGCCTTGCCGTCGTAGAAATGGTAGGTGGCGGCGGGCAGGTAGCTGTCCACCAGGATCACCACGCCGGTATAGGTGATGAGCAGGAGAAAGGGCAGGCCGAGGACGCCGAGGACGTTGTGGGCGTCCAGCCAGCTGCGCTGGGCCGAGGACTGGGGGCGGAAGGTGAAGAAGTCCTGGAATATCTTCTTGTGCACCACGATGCCGTTGATCAGGGCCGCCAGCATCACCAGCCCCACCAGGCAGACGATGGCCCTCCCCACCTTGCCCGCATCCAGTTCGGCGTGGAAGTGGGTGAAGAAATGGCCCCCTTCCGTGGCCCGCACCGGCAGCACCTCGCCGCTTACCGGATGCAGGACTTCCTCCCGGGTCTGCTCCCGGTTGCCCCAGACGATGCCCACCGCCGGCTGGCGGGACGAGGGCATCTGCACGCGCCAGATGGGCGCCCCCTCCCCCACCTGACGCAGGCGCGCCTCGGCCACCGCCAGGGCCCGGGCCGGCTCGGCCGGGGCATGGCGGATTTCCGGGCGCATCCAGTGGCTGATCTCCGGCTCGAACACGGCCAGGGTGCCGGTGAAGAAAATGGGCACCAGCAGCCAGCCGAAGAGGAGACCGCTCCAGGTGTGCAGCCAGGACATGGACTGGGTGAACGTGGGGGCCTTCATGACAAGACCTTTCCCAGCAAGCCGAGACCAGCCAGCAGGGTCGCCAGGGCCAGCAGCCAGCCCCAGGCCCGGGCGGCGCTGGAGGCGGCAAAGGCCCACAGCAGGGCCAGCAGCAGCGGAACGGGCAGGATCTGGCCCATGAGGAACCACAGGCTGACCCGGGCCAGGGGCAGCCACACCCCCAGGGCGAAGACCAGGGCCCAGGCGGCCGCGTAGCCCCCCAGGCCGGCCGCCAGGACGCGGCTCAGGACCTGGGTCCAGGATTGGTAGATACGCATGGCAATGCATCCGAAAAGGGGCCAGGGGCCCCGGTTGGCGAAGGAAAGGGCGAACACGGCAATGGGCGGCCTCAGGGCGCCATGGCCTCGGGATCGCCGAGGAAGGCCAGGGCCCGGGTCAGGGAGGGCAGGATCACCGAGCCGTGGTTCTCCCCGGCCAGCACCTCGTAACGCACCGGCCCGGCCAGGCGGGCGCCGCCGGCCAGCCACAGGCCCATCTCCCGGGCGTCGGTGACCATGGGCCGGCTGGCCAGGAGGCGGGCCCGGGGCGAATCCGGGTTGTCGCTGGGCGGATCGTCCTCCCGGGCGCCGACGGTGATCAGCACCTGGGCCTGGCGGCGGGCGCCGGCGGCCAGTTGCTCCCGCTCCAGACGCAGGTAGCGGTCGCCGTACCAGACCGAGGGACTGGCGGCGACGTAGGTGTGGAAGGCCTGGGGCCGGGTGAACAGCACGTGCAGGGCGAACAGGCCGCCGTAGGAATGGCCGAACAGGCCCTGGCGCGCCGGATCCACCGGGAACTCGGCGGCGATGAGGGGCTTCAGCTCCTCCTCGATGAAGGCCAGGAAGCGGTCGGCACCGCCCTGCCGTTCGCCGCCCCGCTCGGACTTGGGCCGGCCGGGCGGCAGCGGCGGCGTGTAGTCGTCGGCCCGGGCCGTCACCGCCTCGTCGGCGGAACCCGGATAGCCGATGGCCACCACCAGGGTGGGCGGCACGCCGGTGACGGCGGCACGCTCGGCCATGCGCCGGGCCACCACCGACAGGGTGGGAAAGGCCGTATTGCCGTCCAGGGCGTAGAGCACCGGGAAGCCGGCGGCAGGGGCGGCCCCGGCCGGCTTGGCGACGAAAATCCGGTAGGTACGGCCGGTATGGCGGGAGGTCACGTCCCGCTGCAGGGACTGGGGCAGTTCCACCGGATGCCAGGCGGTCTCGTCGCGAGCCAGGGCCGGGCTGCCGCCCAGGGGCAGCAGGGGCGCCAGCAGCAGGCCCAGGAGGAGACCGCGGCCCAGGCGCAGGGACAACAAGCTCAAAGATTGCATGGATGCCTCGAAAAAAAGAGCCCCCGGCCGTTGCCACGGCCCGGGGGCGGGAGGAACGGACTCAGAAGTCCACCGAGGCCGACAGGCTGACGCTGCGGGGCGCGCCGATGGTGGCCATGGAATAGCTGTCGGAGAAGCTGCCGGAGAAGTAGTTCTTGTCGAAGACGTTGTTCACGTTGGCGCGGAACACCACCTTCTGCTCGGCCACCCGGGTCGTGTAGCGGGCGCCCAGGTCCAGGATGGTCCAGGCCGGCAGCTGGTGGGTGTTGGCTGCGTTCAGGTAGAACTTGCCGTTGTAGGTCAGGCGGCCGGTCAGGGTCAGGCCGTTCACCCAGGGCGTATCCCATTCGGAGCCCAGGGTGGCCTGCCACTCGGGTACGCCGATGGCGGTGTTGCCGTCATAGGTGCCGTTCTGGGTGCGGGTCAGCTCCGCCTTGGTGTAGGTGGCTCCGCCCAGCAGGCGCACATTGCGGCTCACCTCGCCGAAGGTGTTCCACTCGATGCCGCGGTGGCGGCGTTCCTGGCCGTCGGTGTAGGCATTGCCCACCTTCATCATGCCCGGCTTGGTCAGCTCGAAAAGGGAGACGGTGTTGGCGAACTTGCCCGCTTCCCACTTCACCCCCACTTCCTTCTGCTCGGTCTTGTAGGGGGCGAAGGTATGGCCGTAGTTGGTGGCGGTGACGTCGGTGACCGTGTCGCCCTTGCTCAGGCCTTCGATGTAGTTGCCGTAGAGGGACACCGGCGCCGCCCAGGGCTTCACCACCAGGCCGACGGAGGGCGTCACGGCGCTCTTGTCATAGCTGGAAGTCTGCACCCCGGTGGTGCCGTCGAAGTTGCGGGTGCGCACCCGCTGGTCCCGCAGGCCCAGGGTCAGCAGCACCTTCTCGTCGAGAAAGGAGAGGGTGTCGGCAATGGCCAGGCTGGTCAGGGTGGTTTCGCCGGTCTTGCGCGCGCTGCCGGGCAAGGTGCCGACGTTGGCCGCCGCCGGGTTGTAGATGTTGGAGGCAAAGCTGGTGCCGGACTTGGTCAGGGAACCGCTTTCCTGCAGCAGGCCGGAGGTGCTAACCACCACATCGTGGCCCACGTCGCCGGTCTTGAAGCGGCCCTTGAGGCCGATCTCGGAAGCGACGGAATCGCTGAAGCCGTACTGTCCAGTGAGCACCCCGGTGAAATTGCCGTTGGCCTGGATGTTGCGGGCATGGGTGCCGTTGATGAAACCCCAGTAGTCGTAATGCTGGGTGCCCAGGGAGCCGTAGACGGAAAGCTGGTCGTTGATCTCGTAGTCGGCCCGCAGCATCAGGCCCATGTTCTCCAGGGTGCCGTAGGCGCCGGGGAACAGGTTCTGCTTGGCATCGGGCGCACTGAGGGGGGACGGCAGGGAATCGGCGAACCAGTAGGCGGAGGCCGGCGTGCCGCCCTTCATTTCCTCCTTGCTGTAGTAGAAGTCGCCGGACAGCACCAGGGCCTCGCCCCGGTAATCGGCGCCGACGGAGAGGAAATCCCGCTTCTTTTGCTGGCCGTCGGTGGTGGTATCCCCTTCCCGGTGGGCTGCATTGACCCGCAGGCCGATCTGCTTGGTGGGGCCGAAGCGGCGGCCCAGGTCCAGATGGGTGCCGATCTGGGAATCGGAGGTGTAGTCCACGGTCACCCGGGTCAGGGGATCGTCCGCCGCCCGCTTGGTCACCAGGTTCACCACGCCGCCCACACCGCCGCCGGGAGGCATGCCGGTGAACATGGCGCCGGGGCCCTTCAGCACTTCCACCCGCTCCAGGAACTCCACCGGCACGTGGCCCTGGGGCGTCATGCCGAAGAGGCCGTTCACCGACAGGTCGCCGGCGAAAACGTCGAAGCCCCGCAGGCGGAAGTTCTCGTAGAGGTGGCCGGCGGAAACGGTGTAACGGGCGGAGGGCTCGTTGGCCAGCACGTCGGCCACGGTGCGGGCCTGCTGGTTTTCCACCACGTCGGCGGTATAGGCGGTGATGTTGAAGGGCGTGTCCATCACGTCCCGGTTGCCCAGCATGCCCAGGCGGGCGCCCCGGGCCACCTGGCCACCGGCGTAGGGGGTCGGCAGGGAAAGGTAGTCGCCGCTGGCGGTGACCTTCACTTCCGGCAGGGCGGCCTCGCTGCGGGCCGGCAGGCGGCGCAGGGTGTAGGTGCCGTCGCTGCCGGGCACGGCTTCCAGGCCGCTGCCGGCGAGGAGTTTGACCAGGGCCGCATCGGGAGCGAACCAGCCGTCCAGGGCCGGGGCGGTCTTGCCGGCCACCAGGTTGGCATCCACCCCCAGCAGCAGGCCGGTCTTGGCCGCCAGCTGGGACAGGGCCTGGCCCAGGGGCTGGGCCGGCTGTTGCAGGTGGATGCCGGCCTTGCCGGCGGCCGAATCGGCCCACAGGGGCCCGGCACAGCAGAGGGCGAGGGCCAGGGCGGTGAGACGGAAGGCGGGCCGGGCCTGTCGGCGGCCGGGGCGCTGGGCTGGTTGGGACATGCAGACTCCTGAAAAGACGGTCGAAAAAAGTGACTTTCACTTTCCATGACCGGCGAGAAACGGAATCGGGCAGCCCCTGGGCAAAATATTTTGAAAAATTTTCAGGTACGGACCCGGATCAGCCAGCGGGAGTGGCGCTCCACCCGCAGGGGCAGCGCCTCGGCCAGCAGGCGCAGGGCCTTGTCCACATCGTCCGCCGGCAGGGCGCCGGTAAAGCGCAGGCGGGCCAGATCGTCGCCGCTGGCGTGCAGGTGGCCGGGGAAATAGCGGTTGAGCTGGGCCAGGACCTCGTCCAGGGGAGCGTTGTCGAAGATCAGGCGGTGCCGCTCCCAGCTGTCGGCCGCCGGTGCCGCCGCCAGGGGCTCGGCCGTGCCGCCCGGCCCCAGGCGCAGGGCCTGGCCCGGACCGAGGGTGACGCTGGAGCCGCCCCGGGCGGCCCGCACGGCGACGGAGGATTCGATGACGCTGACCAGGGTGCCGTCGCCGCTGCGATCCACCACATAGCGGGTGCCCAGGGCCTGGGCCGTACCCTCCTCGCTCACCACCCGGAAGGGGCGGCCCGCCGGGTCGTGGGCCACCTGGGCCAGGACCCGACCGGCCAGGAGGCGCACCCGGCGCTCCGTGCCGGAAAAATCCAGATCCACGGCGGAACCGCTGTCCAGGGTCAGGCGGGAGCCGTCCGTCAGGGTCAGCTGCCGCACCTCGCCGATGCCGCTGCGCTCGTCCGCCAGCCAGTGCTGGCCGTGCCCCAGGAACAGCAGACAGAGGCCGAGCAGGGAGGCGGCCCCCAGCAGCAGCGGCCGGCGGGCCGGGGCGGCCCGGGGCAGGGGCTGTTCCAGGGCATCCCACATCAGGCGGATCTGGCGGAAGGTCTCCTGGTGGCGGGGGTCGGCCCGCAGCCAGGCCTGGAAGTCCCGCTGCGCCTCGCCGCCAGCATCGCCCTCCCCCGTCTCCTCCAGTTCGTCGGCCAGGCGCACCACCCAGGCGGCCGCGGCCTCCCGGATGGCGGCCAGTTCCTCCCGCTCACAGGTGGCCATAGAGCCTCCCGTGGCAATGGGCCAGGGCCTTGGCCAGATACTGCTTGACGCTGCTTTCGGAGACCTGCAGCTCGGCGGCGATATCGGCGTAGGACAGGCCTTCCAGCCGGGCCAGGAGGAAGGCGCGGCGCGGCTTCTCCTCCAGTTCCTCGGAGAGCATGAGCAGCACCTGGCGCAGCAGCTGGCGCATGGCGACGATGTGTTCGGGACTGGGTTCGCTGTCCGGCTCCAGGAGCAGGACCAGGGCCTGCAGGGTTTCCCGCTCCACCCGGGAGCGCTGGTGCAGGTTGATCAGCAGGCGGTTGGCCGTCACCAGCAGGTAGGCGCGGGGCTCCCGCAGGGCCGGCATTTCCGGCAGGGCCAGCAGCTTGAGGAAGGTGTCCTGGGCCAGGTCGGCGGCGTGGTCGCGGCAGCCCGTCTTCTTTCTCAGCCAGCCAAATAGCCAGCCGTGGTGGGACCGGTAGAGATGGTCGAGGGACTCGGTCGAAGAAGCGACGTGCATGCAGGAACTCCGCGGGAAAGCCAGGTGGACGGAAAACGTGGCTGGCGCGGAGTAAGGCACTCACTGCTGGCTAGATGCGAATTATTCTCAAATATGTAGCAAGATGCAAGCGCCGCCCGGGGGGCCGACTCCCGCCGCCATCGGGGCCGGGGCATCGGCAGCACCTGGCACCGCCCCTCCCCGCCTCTTGTTCGGAAGGCATCCAGGCCCCAGAATAAACCGACGTCATCAGCCACCGCGTCACTCACCGGGACCCCACCAGCCATGAATGCTCCAGCCAAGATTCCCGCCGTCGAGGCCCCGGGCGCCGACATGCCGCGCTGGCTGCCCCATGCCCTGGTGGCCCTGATCATCGCCACCCTGGTGGTGTCCCTGGCCGCCATGGCCATCTGGGAGGAGCGCATCCGCTATCGGGAGCGGGCCGAGGTGGCGACCCAGAACGTCTCCCACATGCTGGACCTGCACCTGAGCAGCGTCTTCGACAAGATCGACGTGGTGCTGCAATCGACGGTGGCCCAGTACCAGGAGCAGCTGGCCGGGGGCAAGGTGCGGCCCCTGGAACTGAAGCTCTATCTGGAACGGCAGCAGGCCCTGGTGCCCGAGATCATCAGCCTGCGCATCATCGACCGGGACGGCGTGGTGCGCTACGGTGCCGGCATTCCCGGCGGCGGCCCGGTCAACCTGGGGGACCGGGAGTACTTCCTGCGGGCCCGGGACGGCAGCGCCAGCGAACTGATCATTGCCGGTCCCCTCATGGGGCGCATTGCCAAGCAATGGGTGGTCACCCTCTCCCGCCGCATCGAGGCCCCGGACGGCACCTTCGCCGGCGTGGTCTATGCCGCCATCCCCACCGTGCATTTCGAGCGCATCCTCGCCTCCGTCAGCCTCGGCCCCCAGGGCGCGGCTTCCATCCGCACCGCCGACCTGGCTCTGGTGCACCGCTATCCGAGCACCCGCAACGCCGTCGGCAGCCGGGAGGTTTCCCAGGAACTGCTGGACATGCTGCGCCGGCACCCGACGGACGGCCAGTACCTGGCCCGCACCAGCCTGGACGGCGTCGAACGCAACAATGCCTACCGCCGCCTGGAGTCCTACCCCTTCTACGTCATCGTCGGCATGGCCAGCCGGGACTACCTGGGCGGCTGGCAGGAGCACAGCCTGATCCTGGGCGGCCTGGCGGCCCTGGCCGTGCTGGCCATCGGCCTGGCCGCCTGGCTCATGTACCGCTCCGCCGAGCGCCTGCGGGCCGACCTGGCGGTGCGCAAACGCATCGGCACCGAGCTGGAGACCCTGCTGGAGGAACGCACCCGTCTGGCCACGGAACTGGCGGAGCGGGCCGACGAGGCGGAGGCGGCGAACCGGGCCAAGAGCACCTTCCTGGCCAAGATGAGCCACGAACTGCGCACTCCCCTCAACCACATCATGGGCTTCACCACCATCCTGCAGCGGGAAGTCCAGGGCCCCCGGGGCCAGGACCATCTGCACAAGGTGGAACAGGCCTCCCAGCGCCTCCTGGAACTGATCAACTCCATCCTCGACGTCTCCAGCATCGAGAGCGGCAAGATCACCCTGGCCCTGCGCGACTTCGGCCTGGCCGAGCTGCTGGAGGAGGCCCGCCAGGGCCTGGCCGAAGCGGCGGCGGCCAAGGGCATCGGCGTCCAGGTGGTGAGCGACCCGGCCCTGCCGGCCCGCCTGCACGGCGACCCGGAGCGCATCCGCCAGGTGCTCAACGGCCTGCTCGACAACGCCATCAAGTTCTCCGAACAGGGGCCGGTGATCCTGCGGGCCCACCGGGTTCCCAGCGACGACGGCAACGTGCGGGTGCGCTTCGAGGTCAGCGACCAGGGCATCGGCGTCGCCCCCGAACTGCGGGACAACCTCTTCCAGATCTTCAACCAAGGCGACAATTCCAGCACCCGCCGCTACGGCGGCGCCGGCCTCGGCCTGGCCCTGTGCAAGCGCCTGGTGGCCCTGATGCTGGGCGAGATCGGCTGCACCTCCGCCCCGGGCGACGGCAGCACCTTCTGGTTCACCCTGCCCCTGGGGGCGGTGGACGAGAACCCGGGGGTTCTCGGCGCCGGCGACTGGCAGCGGGTGCGCCACGTGCTGGCCGAACTCGAAGCCCTCCTTGCCGCCGACAACTTCCAGGCCCAGACCCTGTGGAAGCGCTACACCCCCCTGCTCCACGCCGCCCTCGGCCCCGGCGCCCGGGCCTGCGACGAGGCCATCGACAGCATCGACTTCGACACGGCCCTGCGCTGCCTGCGGGAGGCCCGCCGCGCCGTGCCCGAGCTGCGGGACCCGGCCCACTGAAATACCGCCGGGCCGGTTGCCCTCCGGCACCCTGCCCCAGGATCAAGCAAACACGCCCATCTCCGGCATGGGTCGGCCACAATGGCCGCCCCATCTGCCTCCCCGGGCATGCCCCGGGGGAAAATCCGGCGCAAAAAAAAGCGGGCTAGGCAGCCCGCTGTGTGTCGTCCCCCGCCGGACCCGGCGCTTCCCCGGGAATGGGCAGGCTGAAGAGGCGCTTCAGGCGCACGCATTCCGGATTGAGGCTGCCGTCCTCCAGCAGGGCCGGAAACTCCCGGCACACCGAAGGCCGGTTGTCGTAGATGCCGCAGCGATTGTCCGCCTGCAGGGCGATGCAGCGCCCCTCCCCCGACTCCGTGCCCTTCATGCAGGCGCGGAAAGGCGTCAGGGACGACGTCAGGGCTTCCGGCACATAGCCGCCGGGCTGGGTATCCAGCTCCCCGTGGTAGAAGGAAACACGAAAGAACTTGCAGCAACAGCCGCAGCCGACGCAGGGATGGTCGTTCCCCGCCATGTCGTAGAAAACCCGGTCGTCCTCGGTGCGAATGCTGATCTGGGGCATGTCGTTCTCCCGGCCCGCCCGGGCCGGCACAAGCAAAAAATGGATGGAAATGGCCCCCGCCGCACCACCTCCGTTGCCCACCGTGGGTTGGCAACCGGACAAGAGGGCCGGGGACGGGCAGTTTAAAAAAACTCGGCGCCCTTGATAAGTCCCCCGACATGTCCGCTCCGTTGAACATCACCAATGCCCAGCCCAGCAGGCAGCGGGTCAGTACAATGGCGGCCAGCCGCAATACTGACGATCAACCGCACACGCAGCCAAACTTCACGCCGAAGGACTAGCCATGCATTACCAACGCCTTGCCACCGCCATCATCATTGCCGCCTGTCTGGGAACCTCGGCATGCCAGAAAGCCGCCGACAGCGAAGGAGGCAGTGCCTCTTCCCAGGCCAGCCCCAAAACCATCAAGGCCTTCCAGGATCATGTCGCCAAGTTCTCCATGACGCTCTTCCGGGCTGAGGCCGATGGTGTCTTCAACGGCAAGACCGGACTCACCGATCTCCAGCCCCTGGTCGATGGAGTTTACTTTAGCGGTGGCGTCCCGCTCCCCGTTCCCTCCGGCATCCAGACCGCACCCGCTCCCTGGCAGTATCTGCGCAGCGAATTCAGTGTGGTCATTGCCGGCCCCCAGGGCGAAGAACTGGGTTCGGCAGCAGCCGACGACCTGCTCCTGCTGACCAATATCCGTCCCGAAGTATGCGACGCTCTCAACGCCGGCCTGGGACAGGACAAAGGCAGTACTGGCCGCCTGGAAAAAAAACGCATCACTGCCGCCGTCGGCAGCAAAATCGAGCAGAACGAAGGCTGCGTCGCCACCCCGGACGGATTCGCCTACTTCGTCGTCACCAACCGGCACTGATCCGATACGGCGAACCGGGAGCGTCCCTCATCTAGCGGGTGAAGGGCTCGGATCACACCCTCAAAGAAAAGCGGCGGGCCTGATGTACTCAGGACCCGCCGTTTTGCCCTATTGCCACCGTTAGTGCTGCAACTCAACCCTTGGCAAAGCGCATCACCCCGCCCTCGTCGCAGCTGACCAGGATGGTGTCCTTGGGGCCGAAGTTGCCTTCGAGAATCTGCTTGGCCAGCGGGTTCTCGATGTGCTGCTGGATGGCCCGCTTCAGCGGGCGGGCGCCGAAGATGGGGTCGAAGCCGGCCTTGGCCAGTTCGTCCAGGGCGGAATCGGCCACCTCCAGGCGCATTTCCAGCTGGGCCACCCGCTTTTCCAGATAGCCGAGCTGGATGCGGGCGATGTTGCGGATGTTCTTCTCGTCCAGGCTGTGGAAGACCACGGCCTCGTCGATGCGGTTGATGAACTCGGGGCGGAAGTAGCTCTTCACCTCGCCCATCACCGCCAGCTTGATCAGCTGGTAATCGTCGCCGGCCATCTGCTGGATCATCTGGCTGCCCAGGTTGGAGGTCATGACGATCACGGTGTTCTTGAAGTCCACCGTGCGGCCCTGGCCGTCGGTCATGCGGCCGTCGTCCAGCACCTGCAGCAGCACGTTGAAGACGTCCGGGTGGGCCTTTTCCACCTCGTCCAGCAGGATGACGCTGTAGGGCTTGCGTCGCACCGCTTCGGTCAGGGTGCCGCCTTCCTCGTAGCCGACGTAGCCCGGAGGCGCGCCGATGAGGCGGGCCACGGAGTGCTTCTCCATGAACTCGCTCATGTCGATGCGGATCAGGTGCTCTTCGGAATCGAAGAGGAACTCGGCCAGGGCCTTGCACAGCTCGGTCTTGCCGACGCCGGTGGGGCCGAGGAAGAGGAAGGAGCCGTAGGGCCGGTTGGGGTCGCTCAAACCGGCGCGGGAGCGGCGGATGGCGTCGGACACCAGGCGCACGGCCTCGTCCTGGCCCACCACGCGCTGGTGCAGGCGATCTTCCATTTTCAAGAGCTTGTCCCGCTCGCCCTGCATCATCTTGGAGACGGGGATGCCGGTGGCCCGGCTCACCACTTCAGCGATTTCCTCGGCGCCCACCTGGGTGCGCAGCAGCTTGTTCTGCTGCTGTCCGCCTTCGCTGGCTTTCTCGGCCACCTTGAGCTGGGCTTCGAGTTGGGGCAGTTTGCCGTATTGCAGCTCGGCCACCTTTTCCAACTTGCCTTCGCGCTGCAGCCTGGCGATCTCGGCCTTGATCTTGTCGATCTCTTCCTTGACGTGGGCGGCGCCGTGGACCTGGGCCTTCTCGGCCTTCCACACTTCTTCCAGGTCGGAATATTCCTTCTGCAGCTTGGCGATTTCGTCCTCGATCAGGCCGAAGCGCTTCTTCGAGGCTTCGTCCTTTTCCTTTTTCACCGCTTCCCGCTCGATCTTCAGCTGGATGATGCGGCGGTCCAGCTTGTCCATCACTTCCGGCTTGGAGTCGATTTCCATCTTGATGCGGGCGGCGGCCTCATCGATGAGGTCGATGGCCTTGTCCGGCAGGAAGCGGTCGGTGATGTAGCGGTGGGAGAGTTCTGCCGCGGCGACGATGGCCGGGTCGGTGATGTCCACGCCGTGGTGCAGCTCGTACTTCTCCTGCAGGCCGCGCAGGATGGCGATGGTGGCTTCGACGGAAGGCTCGTCCACCAGCACCTTCTGGAAGCGGCGCTCCAGGGCGGCATCCTTCTCGATGTACTTGCGGTATTCGTCCAGGGTGGTGGCGCCGATGCAGTGCAGCTCGCCCCGGGCCAGGGCGGGCTTCAACATGTTGCCGGCGTCGATGGCGCCCTCGGCCTTGCCGGCCCCAACCATGGTGTGGATTTCGTCGATGAAGAGAATGATGCGGCCTTCATCCTTGGCGATGTCGTTGAGCACGGCCTTGAGGCGCTCCTCGAACTCGCCCCGGTATTTGGCGCCGGCCAGCAGGCCGGCCATATCCAGCACCAGCACCTTCTTGCCCTTGAGGGTCTCGGGCACCTCGTCATTGACGATGCGCTGGGCCAGGCCCTCGACGATGGCGGTCTTGCCCACGCCGGGCTCGCCGATCAGCACCGGGTTGTTCTTGGTACGGCGCTGCAAAATTTGAATGGCGCGACGGATTTCGTCGTCCCGGCCAATGACCGGGTCCAGCTTGCCCTGGGCGGCCCGCTCGGTGAGGTCCACGCAGTATTTCTTCAGGGATTCGCGCTGGCCTTCGGCCTCCTGGCTGTCCACGCCCTGGCCGCCGCGCACGGCGTCGATGGCGGCTTCCAGGGGTTTCTTCTCCAGGCCGTATTGCTTGGCGATGCGGGAGGTTTCACCCTTGTCGCCGGTCAGGGCCACCAGGAACATCTCGGAGGCGATGAACTGGTCGCCCCGCTTCTGGGCTTCCTTGTCGGTGAGGTTGAGCAGGTTGGTCAGGTCGCGGCCGATGGTGACGTCGCCGCCGTGGCCTTCCACCTTGGGCAGGCGGGCGATGGCCTGCTCCAGGGCGGTACGCAGGGGCGGCACGTTGACGCCGGCCCGGGCCAGCAGGGAGGCAGTGCCGCCGTCGTCCTGGTTGAGCAGGGCCAGCAGCAGGTGGGCCGGATCGATGAACTGGTTGTCGGCGCCGATGGCCAGGCTCTGGGCGTCGGCCAGGGCCTGCTGGAATTTGGTGGTGAATTTGTCGAAGCGCATGGGAGCTCCTTTCCGATGGATTGACCTGAAGATGGGGGCACTCCCTTTAATTTCAACTACCTGGCCACCCTAATTGCAGGGCCGCGCTTCATGGCCGGCGGCAGCCCGCAGCCAGCGGGCCTCCAGTTCCTCGGCCGGCAGGGGATGGGAAAACAGATAGCCCTGGCAGGTGCGGCAGCCGTTTTGCAGCAGGATGCCACGCTGCTGGTCGGTCTCCACCCCTTCGGCCAGGATGTCCATATCGAGGTGCTGCCCCAGCTCGATGATGGAGGCAACGATGTTGGAACTGACCGGGTCGTCGGCAATGTCCCGGATGAAGCTGCGGTCCAGCTTCAGGGTGTGCAGGGGGAAGCGCTTGAGGTAGGAAAGGGAGGAATAGCCGGTGCCGAAATCGTCGATGGCAAGCCGGATGCCCATGGCCTCCAGGGCTTCCAGCTTGGCATCCACCTGGGCCGAATTGTCCATGAGCAGGCTTTCGGTGATTTCCAGTTCCAGGTAGCGGGGCGCCAGGCCCGTCTCCGCCAGGATGGCGTTGATGCGCTGCAGCAGGTCGGCCTGGCGGAACTGACGGGAAGAGAGATTCACCGCCACCCGGCGGATCGGCAGGCCCCGCTCCACCCACTGCTGCATCTGGCGGCAGGCCTGGCGCAGCACCCATTCCCCCAGGGGCAGGATCAGGCCGGTTTCTTCCGCCAGGGGAATGAAGCGGGCCGGCGGCACCAGTTCGCCACCGGGAAGGCGCCAGCGCACCAGGGCTTCCACCCCCTCCAGGCTGGCGGTGCGAAGATCCACCTGGGGCTGGTAGTAAAGCAGGAACTCCTCCTTTTCCAGGCCCCGGCGCAGGGCCGCCTCCAGGGCCAGGCGCGCATCCGCCTGCCGGGTCTGGGCTTCGCTGTAGAAACGGAAGGTGTGGCGCCCCGCCGCCTTGGCCTGGTAGAGGGCGGAATCGGCATGCTGGATCAGGGTGGTGGCGTTGTCCCCGTCCGCCGGATAAAGGCAGATGCCGATGCTGGCGCCGACGTAGACCTCGCTCCTGTCGTCGAGACGGAACGGTGCCGCCAGTTGCTCCAGGAGCTTTTCCGCCACCACGGCGGCCCGTTCCGGGGTGGCCGCGGTTTCCAGCAGGAGCAGGAATTCATCGCCGCCCAGGCGGGCCAGGGTGTCGCTCTCCCGCAGGCAGGGCCGCAAGCGCTCGGCCACGGCACAGAGCAGGCGGTCCCCGGTCGGATGGCCGAGGCTGTCATTGACGTCCTTGAAGCGGTCCAGGTCGAGGAAAAGTACGGCACCGCTGCCGCCTTCCCGGGCCGAGAGGCTGAGGGCATGCTCCAGGCGGGCCAGGAACAGGGTGCGGTTGGGCAGGTCGGTCAGGGGATCGTGGTGGGCCAGGTGCAGCAGCTTCTGCTCGGAGCGCCGGATCGGCGACAGGTCGAGAAACACGCCCACATAGCTGACCGGCTGTTGCGCCTCGTCGCGCACCGTACTGATGGTCAGCCATTGGGGATAGGTTTCGCCGTTCTTGCGCCGGTTCCAGATTTCCCCCTGCCAGTGGCCGCTCTCCAGCAGGTCGCGCCACAGCTGGCGATAGAAGGCGTCGTCCTGGCGGCCCGACTTGAGCAGGCGCAGGTTGAAGCCCTGCAGTTCCGCCTCGCCGTAGCCGGTGATCTGGCAGAAGGCCGGATTCACCGCTTCCACCCGGCCCTCCAGGTCGGTCACCACGATGCCCTCCCGGGCGGCGGAGAAGACGGCGGAGGCCAGGTTGAGGCGATGCACGTAATCCCGGCAGGCCGCCAGCTCCCGGGGAGTGCCGCTGCGGTAGAGCAGCAGGTAGAGCACGGCGGCGCTGCTCCCCAGCACCAGCACGGCGGCACCGTCGTCGGAGAGGCCGGCCGCGCCCTGCAGCACGGCCAGCAAGGCGCCGCCGGCGCACAGGTAGAGCAGCACCAGGGGCCAAGCCTGGCGGTGCCCGGGGCGCAGCAGGGGATTGGCGCAGCAGGCCGGCGCCGAGGATTTCGGCGCCGGGCTCAAAAGAGCTCCACCAGGCCGCCGGCCGGCGCCTTGCTGCTGCCGGTGATGCTGGCATAGAGGCCCTGCACCAGCTGGTCCAGGGGTTCCTCCCGGGGGTGGCAGGCCTCCAGGGACTCCAAGGATTCGAGCTGCAGCACCAGGGACTGGACGTAGTCCTCCATGCGCAGCATGCCCTCCTGGATGCGTTCGATCTGCTGCCGGGTGATGTCCTGGAACTGGATGCTGCTCATCACCTGAAGAATGGCCTGGTCCAGCATGGCGGCGCCGTCGCAGATGAGGCGCACCGAATTGGCCTCGCCGCTGATGGCCTGCTGGATGCCCTCGGCCAGCCCTTCCAGCTGGGCGGTGATGGCCTGCAGGGAAGTACGCTCCGCGTCCACGTGGGTGCCGGCCAGCTTGTGCTCGAACTGGGACTGGATGCTCTGGGCCATGGCCGAGATGCCGGCATGGATCTGGGTGGCGGCCTGGTCCACCTCGCCCGACAGCTTGCGCACCTCGGTGGCCACCACGGCGAAGCCGCGCCCCGCCTCCCCGGCCCGGGCCGCCTCGATGGCGGCATTCAGGGCCAGCAGGTTGGTCTGGCCGGAAATGTGCCGGATCACCTCCACCAGGCCGCCCAGGGCCCGGGTTTCGCCGATGACCCGGCTGGTGCGCTGCTGGTCCTCCGCCGATTCGCTGACCCGCTCTTCGATGTACTGCTCGAGACGGGAGATGACGGTGCGGTTGTGGGCCATGCGGGCCTCGGTGTCTTCCGTCAGGCGGGCACTCAGCTCGTCGGCCTGGGACACCATCTGCTTGAGGTCGCCCATGGTGGCGTCCAGGTTCTCGCACTGGACGATGATGTCCCGCGCCGCCCCTTCGGTGATCTGCACCAGCTGGCCCAGCTGCTCCCGCGTCAGCTCGCCGACCCGCCCCACTTCCCGCACCCGTCCGGCCAGTTCGGCGGCGCAGGCCAGGCGCTCCCGGGAGCGCTGCTGCAGATGCTCGGCCGCCACCCGGGAGCCGAGCAGGAAGTCCCGGTAGAACAGGCGGGAGATGGCGTAATGGATGCAGAAGGCAACGACCACGATGCACATCGAACCCAGGGTATCCACCACCCGGTCCGACAGGCCCAGGGAATTTTCGGCAAAGCGGTGAAAGGCTTCATGGCCGCCATAAACGGCGGCCCCCGTGGCGGCGGCGATGGACAAAAAGGCCAGGATGCCGCGCTTGAAGAGGCGTGATGCTTCCAATGATTCCTCCAGGGAGCTGTTGTTGTCCCGCATCCACGGTCGTGGTGATGGTTCCTGGAGTTGCGCGCCGGGATGGGGTGGTTTGCGGCTGCCACGAACATGGCCGGCAGCCCTGCCGGCCGCCACCGATTCCAACCAGGACGAATTTATGACGCTTTGATTCGCCCCGGTATCACCCGGGACCTGATTCCCCTATCACCTTCCTGCCGGAGGTCTGTCGTCGTTGCAACTACAGCCTGCCGGGGAAAGCTCGAGCCGTACGGAATGGCCCTAGAAGGGGGCCGGCGGGCTGGCGATGAGGCGGTTGTTGATGGCGTAGAGGGTCAGTTCGGCATTGTTGCGGATGCCCATCTTGGCCAGGATGCGGGCCCGGTAGGTGCTGATGGTATTGGGGCTGCGGTGCAGGGTTTCGGCGATCTGGGAGACGGAGCGCCCCGCCGCCAGCAGGCACATCACCTGGTACTCCCGGTCGGAGAGGTTCTCGTGGGGCAGGCACTGGCGCCGGCCGCTCACCTCCAGGGCCAGCCACTCCGCCAGGCGGGCGCTGACGTAGGTGCCGCCGGCGGCCAGCTTGCGCACTGCCCGCACCAGTTCCTCCGGTGCGTTTTCCTTGTTGAGAAAGCCGCTGGCACCGTTCTTCAGGGCGCGCATGGCCAGGTGCTCCTCCGAGTGGATGCTGAAAATGAGAATGGGCATGGCCGGCGTGATGCGGTGGATTTCCGGCAGGGCCTCCAGGCCGTTGCGGCCCGGCAGGTTCACATCCAGCACCAGCACGTCGAAGCTGCGCTGTCGCAGCAGCAGCAGGGCCTCGTCGATGGTGCCGGCCTGGGCCGCCACTCGCATGTCGTGTTCCTGGTCGAGGATCTGGCTGATGCCCCGGCTGACGACGGGATGGTCGTCAATGACCAATATTTCCAATATCCGTCTCCCTTGTTATGAGTGGAACGAGAACCCGCACCCGGGTGCCCTCGATTTCCGGGCGGGTGGCGATGTGCACCTCGCCGCCGCATTGGGCCGCCCGCTCCTTGATGCCCAGCAAGCCCAGGGAATGGCCGTGGGCGGGCAGCATCGGCATCCCCCTGCCGTTGTCCCGCACCTCCAGCAGGACCCGGCCGTCGGCCAGGCCCAGGCTCACATCGATGCGGTTGGCCTGGGCATGGCGCGCCACATTGGTCAGCAGTTCCTGGCAGATGCGGAACAGATGGGTGGCCAGGACATCCGGCAGCTCCAGGCGCTCCCGGGGCACCACCACGTTGCAGCGGATGCCCAGGCGGCGGCGGAAATCGTCCACCAGCCACTCGACGCCGGCCCCCAGGCCCAGGGTGTCGAGGATGCCGGGGCGCAAATCCCAGGAGATGGTGCGCACGGCGCGCAGGGTGTCGTCGATGAGGCGGCCGACCTCCTGCAGCCGGGTCTTTTCCTCCGCCTGTCCGCCCAGCAGGCGGGCCCGTAGCCAGGCCATCTCCAGCTTCAGCACGGTCAGGCTCTGCCCCAGCTGGTCGTGGATTTCCAGGGAGATGCGGGAACGCTCCTCCTCCCGCACCCGCTGCAGGCCTTCGTTGAGGGCCCGCAGCTGGTCCCGGGAGCGCATCAGTTCAGCGTCGGCCTGCTTGCGGGCGCTGACGTCGTGGATGTAGCCGTGCCAGATGACGCAACCGTCGTCCTCCAGCCGCGGCACCGCCTTGCTCTCCACCCAGCGCACACCCCCCTGGGGATGATGCACGCGGAACTCGCAGTGCCAGGGGGCCATGGTCCGGGCCGACTCCAGCACCACCGCCAACACCCGTTCCTGGTCGGCGCCGTGGATGCGGCTGAGGACCGGCCCCAGGTCCTCCGTCAGGTCCTCCGGCCGCAGGCCGAAGATGTCCACCGAGCCCTGCATGGCGTAGGGAATGCAGAAAGTGCCGTCGGGCCGCAGCTTGATCGAATAGATGACCCCGGGCACCGAGGCCGCCACCCGGGCCAGCTTGTCCTGCAGCATGAGGCGCTGCCGCAGGCCCTCTTCCGCCTGGCGGCGGGCGGTGATGTCCATGTGGATGGTGACCAGGCCCTGCAGGCCCGAACCCAGGGGCGTCGCCTGCAGCAGGTACCAGCGCTCGCCGGCAGGACCATGGCAGGGATACTCGATGCTGGCCACCGGCAGCCTTTCCTCCAGCACCGCCTGCATGCCGGCCAGGGCTTCCGTCGCCGAAGCCTCGGGAAAGGAGCGGCGGCAGACCTCGAAATAGTTGAGTCCCCCCCCTGCCGCCAGCTCCTCGCCGGCGCCGTTGCCGAGGGCGAACTCGGACCATTTGCGGTTGGTGCGCAGGATGTTGCCCTCCCGGTCCAGCACCGCCACGGCCACGTCGAGGGAATTCATGATGGCGTTGGTGAGAATCTCGTTGCGGCTGGCCAGGGCCTGGCTGCGCCGGTTCTCCGTCACGTCCAGCAGGGTCCACTGCAGGTAGCGCTCGCTGTCTAGAAAGACCAGGTCCACCGAGATCAGCAGGTGGCGCACCTGGCCGTCCGGGCGGCGGATGGAGCGCTCGCTCTGGTAGCCCCGTCCGTCGATGAGGATGGAGGCCAGGGCCACCTCCCGCTGCTGGGGCGAGCCCCACAGATGCAGGGCGAAGGACGTCATGCCGATGACCTCCTGCCGCTCCAGGCCGTAGATATGGAGAAAGGCGGGATTCACGTCCACCAGGGAGCCGTCGGCCACCCGGCAGAGGGCGATGCCCGCCGGGCAGGTGCGGAAGATGGTGGAGAAGCGGGCCTCGCTCTCGCGCAGGGCAATCTCCACCTTCTTGCGCTCGGTCACATCCTGCAGGGTGCCCATGGCCATGGCCCCGCTCCGGCGCCGGCGCTTGCCGCCACGGCCGGGCAGACCCGAGGAGAGGGAGAGATGGCGCAGGCCCCGGTGCGAGTCGCCAACGCGGAATTCCACCGTCCCCGGCGCCGCCGTCGTCGGCGGATGCAGCCAGATGCGGCGGATGCGCTCCCGGTCTTCCGGCACCACGCATTCGAGGAATTCGGCCAGACGCGCCGCCCGGGTCGGCAGGCCCAGCAGCAGGCTGGCGCGGCCGTCGAGGAAGATGCGGTCCTGCTGATGCTCGTAGCACCAGATGCCCAGGTCCGACGATTCGAGGGAGAGGTGCAGCAGCCGCCCCAGGTTGAGGGAGGACAGCAGGCGGGGAATGGTTTCCCGGTCGAGCAGCAGCAGGCTGCAGGACCACCCGATGCCGACCAGAATCAGCGCAGTCAGGAAGTCCGGCCAGATTCCTCCCATGATTCCTTCCTCCAGCATGTCCTAGTCGCTAATGGCGCCCCCCTTGCCGCCCGCCCCGACCGCTCCTCCCGGAGATAGGCTGAGATTCGGCGGCAATGGAACTGAGCCCAGAAAAAGGCCGGTGTATTCTTGTTGTGAACAAACGATGTATTGCGCTACGTCCTGTTCCCCTCCCCCACGCCTTGCTGGGGACCACAGGAGCTTCCATCCGTACGCTGCAACCCATCCGGACCGGATTGAGGCAGAACGTCGAGGCAGCATCGGCCCTGGACCTACCGACCAAACTCACCATTTTAGGGCGCCGGACCTGGCCCACCTATCAGGAGCCGATTCATTTGTGTGTAGCGAAAATCGTTATTGTATATGGCGCTTTTCACTACATCCCCAGCTTTCGCGCCCCTATTCCCACGGCATCCTGTTTTTAGAACATCGGCGTAGGACAGGCGCCTAATCGTCGTTTCCAGACAGCGGCGTTTGTCGGGACGGGCCCAGTTTCGGCTAGAATCTCCGCAGCAGATTTGCTCTGCCTTAAAAAAACAACGAGCAGGCATGCCGTCCGGCGCCTGTGGAGGAAGACACCATGACTACCGGAAAACCCGTTTCCATTCGTACCAAGTTCCTCTGGCTCACCGGCATCACGGTCCTGAGCCTGGTGGTGCTGTTCGCCGTGGTGCTGGCCACGGAAAAATCCCTGCTCATGCAGGATCGCCAGGAAAAGGTGCGCAACCTGGTGGAAGTGGCCCACGGTCTGGTGGCCCACTACGACAAGCAGGTCCAGGCGGGCAAACTGAGCAAGGAAGAAGCCCAGCAGGCCGCCATCGCCGCCATCAAGGACCTGCGCTACGACAAGATCGAGTATTTCTGGATCAACGACCTCAACGACCTGATGGTGATGCACCCCATCAAGCCGGAGATGGACGGCAAGAAGCTGGACCAGCTGAAGGACAAGGCCGGCAAGTACCTCTTCCGCGAATTCAACGAGACGGTGAAGAAACAGGGCGCCGGCTTCGTCGACTACCTGTGGCCCAAGCCCGGCTTCGAGGACCCGGTGCCGAAGATCTCCTACGTCAAGGGCTATGAGCCCTGGGGCTGGGTCATCGGCAGCGGCATCTACACCGACGATGTGAACGCCATCTTCAAGCAGGAAGCCATCAAGTTCCTCATCTGGGGCCTGGCCATCGGCGGCCTCATCAGCGTCTCCCTGTTCCTGGTGCGGCGCAGCCTGCTGCGCATCCTGGGCGGCGAACCCCACGAGGCCACGGTCATCACCAAGCGCATCGCCGCCGGCGACCTGACGGTGGACATCCGCACCGAGGCCGGCGATTCCACCAGCCTCATCGCCAGCATGAAGGAAATGCAGGAAACCCTGCGCAGCATGATCGGCAGCATCGTCGGCGGCGCCGAACAGCTGTCCACCGCCGCCGCCCAACTGATGCGGGCCTCCGAGGAAGTCACCGGTTCGGCCCGGGAGCAGAGCGAATCCGCCGCCTCCATGGCCGCCGCCATGCAGGAGATGACCGTGAGCATCGACCAGGTGGCGGAAAACGCCCGGGAAGCCCACGCCATCAGCACCCAGTCCGGCGATTATTCCCAGCAGGGCACCGTGGTCATCCACAACGCCGCCCAGGAAATGCGCCAGATCGCCGAAGCGGTGCAGGCCTCCTCCTCCATCATCGAAGAGCTGGGCCGCCAGTCCGACCAGATCACCTCCATCGTCAACACCATCAAGGAAATCGCCGACCAGACCAACCTGCTGGCATTGAACGCCGCCATCGAGGCCGCCCGGGCCGGGGAACAGGGCCGGGGCTTTGCCGTGGTGGCCGACGAGGTGCGCAAGCTGGCCGAACGCACCAGCCTGTCCACCCAGGAAATCGCCGACACCATCAGCAAGATCCAGGCGGGCACCCGCAACGCCGTGGCCAGCATGGAACTGGGCGTGAATCAGGTGGACAAGGGGGTGGAACTGGCCAACGAGGCCGGCGAATCCATCAACAACATCCGGGACGGCGCCCAGCGGGTGACCCAGGTGGTGAACGACATCACCAATTCCATCAAGGAACAGAGCACCACTTCCAGCGACATGGCCCAGAGCATCGAGCGCATCGCCCGCATGTCCGAGGACAGCGCCAACGCCATCGCCCACACGGCCGAGGCGGCGCGCCACCTGCAGGAACTGTCCCTGGAACTGCACGGCTCGGTGAGCCGCTTCAAGACCCACTGAGGCGTCACCGCCGACCACGCCAAGGCCGCCTGCGGGCGGCCTTTTTCATGGGGCAGGCCAAAGGCTCCCAATGACTGAAGCACCACCGCACCCCGTACCCGCCATGGTCGTCCGGCGTCGGCCGGAGGCCGGCAATCCCCCATGAAAAAGCCGCCTGACGGCGGCTTGATCAATCCCTGTGACGGTCATGAGCCGCCCGAGCGTTATTGGCCAGTATCTGCAGCAGGCTCTCCAGCAACGGCAGGTGCCCCGGCCTCGGTGGGGGCCGACGACACCACAGCTGGTACCGTACCAGTGGGTTCCTCCGCCATTGCAACCGCCCCGGTTGCCAATCCCAGCTTGCCCTGCAACTCGGCCGCACAACGCTTGGCGATCTCCCGGGAAGCATTCTGCAGGGCGCCGAACTCATCCCGTTCCCATTCTTCCTGGGGCATCTTCTCCCCGTATTCGCCCTGGCAGGACTCCTTGAAGTAGATCGTGTCGCTTTCCTTCTGGTAGAGCTGCACGCTGACGTTGTAGCGCAGGGTGTAGTCGCTCGACAGCATGGAATAGTCGAGTTGCCACTGGGGCTGGGAAACCGTCAGTTGCAGGTCGGCGGCAGAAGCACTGCGCTCAGCGCCGGCGGTGGCGATATTCAACTGCGGCACCTGGGACAAACTGGCCAGGAGTTCTTGGCTGACAGCCAGGACCGGCCCCTCCTTCGCCACCTGAGCCTGGGGCTTGGCGGTCTGGGCCTCGGCGGCGCTGACAATCGCACTATTCACGTTCTGGCTGAAAGTGGTGGCGATCTGGACATTGGCGTCCAGCTGCCGCTGCAACTGCTGAGCACTGGTGCTCGGACCGGAGGACGTCCCCGAGGCCAAGGCGCTGCCAGCTATCATGCCGAGCAGAAAACCGCCGACCTCGCCCCCCTTGGAACGGATATGAAGCAGGTTGCCCCGGACGTTGAGCACCACCGGTGCGGAGCGCAGCTTCTGCATCAGGGCATCGCCCTGCAGGGGCTCGCTGGCAGGACCGAAGAGGCCCGCGGCGGCCGGCTGGCTGAAGGTAACGGCAAAGGCGATGCAGGAAGCGGAAAAAGAAAAACGGTTCATGGCGGAATGGCCGCGGCAGCGAAAGCGGCGGCAGAAAATTGGACCCGCGCATCATATCAACTCATGACATTTGCACAACCCCGGAACAAACGGACTTGCCGGACCCCGGCGATGCCACGCCAGGCAACAACCAAATCCGGGCGGGGAGCCATGAAAAAAACGGCTACAGATTTCGCTCTCCCTGGAGAGGCAGAAGGGACGGGCGCCCCAGGCCTGGCATAGTGGAGAGTGGCGTCGTTCCTGCCTTCCCGACTACCTCGCAGGTGGGCTACTTTCCGCCCTTCTCCCAGCGGGCGGCGGCGGAGTCGTCCGTTTCCCGGGCGTCCACCCAGCGGACGCCGGCGGGGGTCACTTCCCGCTTCCAGAACGGGGCCCGGGTCTTCAGGTAGTCCATGATGAACTCGCAGGCGGCGAAGGCCTCGCCCCGGTGGGCGCTGCTCACCGCCACCAGGACGATCTGGTCGCAGGGCTGCAGGGTGCCGACCCGGTGGATGATGCGGGCGCCGAGGATGTCCCAGCGCGCCCTGGCCTCGGCGACGATGGCCTCCAGGGCCTTTTCCGTCATGCCCGGATAGTGCTCCAGGGCCATCTCGGAGACGCCGCTGCCCTCGTTCATGTCCCGCACCAGGCCGACGAAGGCGGCCACGGCGCCGACGCCGGGCTGGCCGGCGCGCAGGGCCGCCACTTCGGTGGACAGGTCGAAATCCTCTTGCTGCACGCGGACGCTCATGTTCGCTCCTTCAGGGAATCAGCCGCATCAGCCGCCGGTGACCGGCGGGAAGAAGGCCACTTCGTCGCCGTCGTGCACCGGGGTGTCGGCCCGGGCCATGTCCTGGTTCACCGCGAAGCGCAGGTTCTTGGTGGTCAGCAGTTTTTCCCAGTCGCCGCCCCGGGCCGCCAGGTGGGCCCGCAGGGCGCCCACGTCGAGCAGGTCGAGCGGCGGCGAGACTTCCTCGGCGGCCGTGCCCAGGGCTTCCCGCAGGCCGGCGAAATAGAGCACCTTGATCATGACGGAACCTTAGCCCAGGAGTTCGGAGAAGGAGAGGAAGCGCACGGTGTCGCCGGCCTGGATCACCTGCCCCGGAGGATTGTCGATGAGGCCCGTGGCTTCCACCAGGGAGGCCATGACCCCGGCGCCCTGGTGGCGGTAGAGGGCCACGCTGCCTTCGGCGGTGAGGCTGGCACGGAGGAATTCCCGGCGTTTGTCGGCCTTCTTCCACTCGCCGGCAGCCGGGAGGGAGTAGGCCCGGGGGGCCACCTCGGTAGCGCCCTGGCTGCGCAGGATGAAGGGCCGCACCAGCATGAGGAAGGTGACGAAGGCGGAGACCGGGTTGCCCGGCAGGCCGATGAAGGCGGCGCTGCCCTGCCCCGCGCTTTCGCCTTCGCTGCGGCGCACTTCGCCGAAGGCCAGGGGCTTGCCCGGCTTGATGGCGATGCTCCACAGGTTGAGGCTGCCTTCGGCTTCCACCGCCGGCTTGACGTGATCTTCTTCGCCCACGGAGACGCCGCCGCAGGTCACCACCAGATCGGCGGCGTCGGCGGCTTCGCGCAGGGCTGCCCGGGTGGCTTCCAGGCTGTCGGGCACCTGGCCCAGGTCTTTCACTTCGCAACCCAGGCGTTCCAGCAGGGCGACGATGGCGAAGCGGTTGGAGTTGTAGATGGCCCCTGCCGGCAGGGGCTGGCCCGGCATCACCAGCTCGTCGCCGGTGAAGAAGGTGGCCACCCGCAGGCGGCGATACACGGGCACTTCGGCCAGGCCGACGGAGGCGGCGAAGGCCAGTTGGGCCGGCCCCAGGCGGGTGCCGGCGGCGAGGATGCGGGCGTCCTTGGCCACATCTTCCCCGGCCCGGCGGATGTTCTCCCCGGCCTTGGGCACGTGCTGGAAATTGATCCGGCCTTCGCCGGCATGCTCGCAGCGCTCCTGCATGATGACGGCGTCGGCGCCGGGAGGCACCGGGGCGCCGGTGAAGATGCGGGCGGCGGTACCCGGTTCCAGGGTGGTGCCGACGGAACCGGCGGGAATGCGTTGCGAGACCGGCAGCACGGTGCCGGGCACGGAAATGTCGGCGGCGCGCACGGCGTAGCCATCCATGGCGGAGTTATCCAGGGGCGGCACATTGACCGTGGAGGTCAGGTCCTGGGCCAGCACCCGGCCGGCGGCGGCCTGGGTGGGCAGCCAGCGCACTTCGCTGACGGGCTTGGCGGCGGCCAGCAACTGGGCCAGGGCGTCTTCAAAACTGAGCATGGGCGTCATCCTTGGAGTCTTGGCTTTGCATCATCGCTGTGGGTGCTTGAAATAGTCCATGACGAAAGCGGCCACCGCTTCCGGGTCATTCACATCGAGTACCGGCAATGCGGTGTGCACCGGGCTGTCGGTGGCCACGGCGACGATGTGGGGATTTTCAGGATACAGGGGCGCCTTGCCATTGGCGGCCCGATACACCTCGATTTTCGGTATCGCTTCCTGCTTGAAGCCTTCCACCAGCACCAGGTCGCAGGGGGCGAAGCGGGCCAGGTGTTGGGCCAGGGTCGGCTCCGCCTCTTCCCGCAGTTCGTGCATGAGGGCCCAGCGGCTGCCGCAGGTGACCATCACTTCGCCGCAGCCGGCCTGCCGGTGGCGGTAGGAATCCTTGCCCGGAGTGTCCAGGTCGAAACCGTGGTGGGCGTGCTTGATCAGGGAGACTTTCCAGCCCCGGGCGATGAGCCGGGGAATGACCTGCTCCACCAGGGTGGTCTTGCCGGAGCCGCTGGTGCCGGTGAAGCCGAAAACCCGGGGGGGACGCACTTCCTCCGCCATCACTTTTCCTCCCGGCAGGGCACGGCGAAGACGGCGGCAAAACCGCCGCCGGCGGTGCGGAAATTGGTGGTCTGGCCCTGGTAGAGGCGGGCCGCGGCCAGCTGCACCTGGCCCTGGTAGGCATAGGCGCGGATGTCCAGCTTCAGGTGGGCGTGGCTGTCACCGGCGGCGGGGCCGGAGAAGACGCGGCGCTCCGAGGGCGGCACCAGGGCCTGGGCCACGTAGGCGGTGCCGTCGTCCTGGCCGGCGGCGAGGATTTCCTCGAACACCCGCTTGGTCAGCTTGTCGCCCCGGTAGGCGGCGCGGCTGCCGAAACCCGCGGCGGGCTTGAAGAACCACTGCTTGCGCTGGCTCCACCACTGTTCCCCCTCCGCCGCCCGCACCAGGCGGGTGGTGGGAATGGTGGCGGCGAAGATGCGGCGGCAAGTCTCGGGCACGCCCAGCTCGGCCAGCCGCTGCGGGTCGGAGAGCAGCACCAGATTGCGCTTGTCGGCAAAGAGGGCGTGGGCCCGGGGATGGGGCGTAACCACCGCGGCACCGGCCAGGTAGGCCTGCTGCAACGGCGCACTGGCCGGCTCTTCCAGGGCGAAGTCGGTGAGGCGGTTATAGACCAGGTCCACCGGCTGGCCGCCGTGCCACAACACGCCGTCCCGGTAGGTGAATTCGCCGGGGTCGGCCACCACGGCGGCGATGCCGGCGGCTTCGAAGAGACGGCGGAACAGTTCGAATTCGGGGGCCAGGTACTGCTCCGCCGGCGCCGTATCGACGATGGCGATGCGGCGCAGGGGCTCCTCGCCCCGGGCCAGGCGCCATTCCTCGCGGAACATGGCGAGGAAGGCGGCTTCCACCCCGCCGGCCTCCGGCAGGAAGTGGCTGACGGTGGCGCAGCAGGCGCGCTGGGCCAGGGCCAGCTTGGCGTTGAGCAGGCCGCCGCCGGCGTTGGTGTTGATCTCGATGAGGCGGGGGCCGTCCACGCTGAGGTGGAAGTCGTAGCCGAGGAAGACGCCGGCGTTGGGCGGGGCGAAGCAGGCACTTTGGGGCGCCCAGGCCAGCACCGCTGCCTGGTAGGCCGGCAGGCGCGCCGCCTCGTCCACCGCGGCGGCCAGTTCGGCCATGGCTTCCAGGTGGGCCTCGCCGACGAAGACCATGGTGTCGGAAAAGAGGTGGGGCCGGCTCTCGCGCAGCGCCCGGTAGAAATCGCCGTTGCCCCCCTCCCCTTCCAGCTGGGCCTCCAGGGCGGCGTGGTCCAGGGCCAGGCAGGCGCAGTCCCGGTTGAGGTGGGCGGCGGCCTCCCGGCAATCCGGGGAAAGCTCGTCGAGGCGGGGAACGGGAGGCAGGATGGCGGCCGTCATGGGGTCAATTGGGCTGGAGGGCGGCATAGAAATCCAGGACTTCGATCAAATCCCGGGTCCGCTTCATGGGCGGCAGGCTGCGCCAGACGCGCTTGCCGTAGGGTTTGGTGATGAGCCGGGGGTCGCAGATCATCAGCACGCCCCGGTCCGTCTCGTCGCGGATGAGGCGGCCGGCGCCCTGCTTGACGTTGATCACGGCCCGGGGCAGCTGGTATTCCATGAAGGCGCTGCGGCCTTCCTTTTCCATCTGTTCCACCCGGGCTTTGAGCACCGGGTCGTCCGGCGGGGCGAAGGGCAGCTTGTCGATGACCACCAGGGAAAGGGCCTCGCCGCGCACGTCCACGCCCTCCCAGAAGCTCTGGCTGCCCACCAGGACGGCGTTGCCGAGGCGGCGGAAGCGTTCCAGCAGCTCGGTCTTGCTGCCTTCGCCCTGGAGCAGCAGGGGCATTTCCAGGCCCTCGTCCTCCAGCTTGGCGGCCAGCAGTTCGTGGGTGCGGCGCATGGCCCTGAGCGAGGTGCACAGGAAGAAGGCGCCGCCGCCGCAGGCCTTGAGGGCGGGCCAGGCGGCCTCCACCACGGCTTCGGTGAAGCCGGGCAGGTTGGGATCGGGAATGTCCCGGGGGGCGTAGAGCACGGCCTGCTGGCCGTAGTCGAAGGGGCTTTCCCAGCGGGCCGATTCGGCGTCCCACAGGCCCAGTTCGTTGCAGTAGTGGGAGAAGTCGGCCTGCACCGCCAGGGTGGCGGAGGTGAAGATCCAGGCCCGGGGATGGCCGTCCAGCTGCTTGCGGAAGAGGCGGGCCACATCCAGGGGGGTGGCGTTGAGCTGCAGGGAATGGTTGAAGGCCTCGCCCCAGCGCACCACCCCGGGCTGCTCCTGGCGCCATTGGACGAGGCGCTGCAGCAGTTCGCCATTGCGCCGCCAGCAGTTCTCCAGGCCCTCGCTGCGCTCAGCCTGGTTTTCCAGGATGGCGTTGAGCAGCTCCAGTTCCTTTTCCAGGTTGGCAAGGCCGTCGAGGAACTGGGCGTTGCCCTCGAGCTGGCCCCAGGCGTAGCGGGCCGGCTCCACGGCGACGGTGAGGCGCAGGTCCTTGGCGGCCTTGTCCACGATGCGGGTGGCCTCCTGCAGGTCGAGGCAGTCCCGGGCGCTGGCCAGGCCCTCGCTGCGGGCGTCCCGGGCCAGGTCCAGGACCTGGGAGGTGGAGAAGCTGTCGCCGAAGAAGAGGCTGGCGGTTTCCGGCAACTGGTGCGCTTCGTCGAAGATCACCGCGTTGCAGGCCGGCAGCAGTTCGGCCATGCCTTCGTCCTTGAGCATGACGTCGGCGAAGAAGAGGTGGTGGTTCACCACCACCACGTCCGCCGAAAGGGCTTCCTTGCGCGCCTGCAGGACGAAGCATTCCTTGTGGTGGGGGCACTCCTGGCCCAGGCAGTTCTCCCGGGTGGAGGTGGCCATGATCCAGGCCGTGGCGTTTTCCGGCACGTCCAGGCACTCGGCCTTGTCGCCGCTGCGGGTTTCCTTGGCGAAGCGGGCGATCTTCTGGATGTAGGCCACGTCCTCCCGGTTCTGGAAGCGGCCGTCGAGCAGGGAGCGGTCCAGGTGGTAGGGGCAGACGTAGTTGGCCCGGCCCTTGAGCAGGGCCACCTTGACCGGGGCCTTGAGGGCGGCGCGGACGGTGGGGATGTCCTTGTTGAAGAGCTGGTCCTGCAGGGTCTTGGTGCCGGTGGAGACGATCACCTTGCCGCCGGAAAGCAGGGCCGGCACCAGATAGGCGTAGGTTTTGCCGGTGCCGGTACCGGCCTCGGCCACCAGCATGCGGTTGTCGGCGATGGCGGCGGCGATCTTCTCGGCCATCTCCACCTGCTGGCTGCGGGTGCGGTAGCCGGGGATGTTGGCGGACAGGGGGCCGCCCGGCTCGAAAACGGCAGCGGTATCAGCGACGAGATGGGGAGAGGCGAGCATGGAGGCGGGACCGAAACAGGGTGCCAATGCTACCAGAAAGCCGGCCCGCCGCCTGCGCCGGCCGCAGGGCCGCACCCGGCGCCGGCCTTGCTCCCCGGGCTGCCGGGCAAAGCGCCGGAGGCCGGCGCCGTCCAGGTTCCCCCACGACTGCCGCATATAACTATAGTAATATTCGCGCTCGAAATTCCGCCGCCGTTCCCCGTGTCTCTGGTCATCAACGAAAAATCCCTCCCCCGCCTGCAGCTCATCGGCATGCTGACCCTGGTCCTGGTGTTCACCCTGGGCCTGGGCATCCACTTCACCCTGCAGCACGAACGGGATTTCGAGGCCAGCCTGGCGGCCCTGGAGGCGGAAACCCTGGCCCAGCAGCAATCCCTGCTGGAGGCCGAGGTGGATTCCAAGCGCAACTACCTGGAGTTCGTCCGCTCCCGTACCGAATCGGTGCTCAAGACCAGCCTCAAGGTCCAGGTGGACCAGGCCCTGCGCCTGGCCGAGGCCATCTATGCCCAGGAAAAGGGCAGGCGCCCGGAAAAGGAAATCCGCCGCCTGGTGGTGGAGGCCCTGCGCCCCTTGCGCTTCTTCGACGGCCGGGGCTATTTCTTCATCGACGACCTGGCCGGCAACTGCGTCCTGCTGCCCACGGCCCCGGGCCGGGAAGGCAGCTCCCTGCTCGACAACCGGGACGACAGCGGCCACTACATCATGCGCGGCCTGATCGAGGCGGGCACCCGGGGCGACGGCTATTCCCGCTACCGCTGGTACGCCCCCGGCAACGAGAAGGAAATGGCCGACAAGATCGCCTACGTGCGCCGCTTCGAGCCCTTCGGCTGGCTCATCGGTGCCGGCGACTACCTGTACCAGATGGAGGCGGACCTGCAGCGGGAGGCCCTGGAGCGCCTGCGTTCGGTGCGCTTCGCCCACGACGGCTACCTGGCGGTGCTGCACGAGAACGGCAATATCCTCATCACCCCCGCCAACCCGGGCATCGAAGGGCGCCGCCTGGACAGCCTGGGGGGCAGCGACGAACAGCGCACCATCGCCCGCATTCTCGACCTGGCGCGGCAGGGCGGCGGCCCCATCCGCTACGACTGGATCAATCCGGCCACCGGCAAACTGTCGCCCAAGCTCTCCGTGGTGCGGCCGGTGGAATCCTGGGGCTGGGTGCTGATCGCCGGGGTCTACCTGGACGACCTGCAGGAAGACCTGGCGCGCCGCCGCAGCTCCCTGGAATCGGGGGTGCGCCAGCACATCAGCACCACGGCCCTGGTGCTGGCCGTCGCCGCCGGCGCCACCCTGCTCTTCTCCTTCTTCTTCTCCGGCTGGCTGGCCCGCCTCTTCCGCCAGTACCGGGAAGACCTGGACAGCCGCAATGCCCAATTGCTGGAGAACGCCCGGGAACTGAAGCTGGCGGCCCAGGTGTTCGAGAGCGGCAACGAGGGCATGGTCATCACCGACGGCGACAACCGCATCATCACCGTGAACCAGGCCTTCACCCGCATCACCGGCTACCGGCCGGAAGAGGTGGTGGGGCAGAACCCGGCCATCTTCTCCTCCGGCCGCCACGACGCCGACTTCTACCGGCAGATGTGGCACCAGCTGCGGGACACCGGCGCCTGGTCCGGCGAGATCTGGAACCGGCGCAAGGACGGCTCCCTCTACCCGGAGTGGCTCAACATCAGCAGCGTGCGGGACGAGGGCGGCCAGGCCAGCCACTACATCGCCGCCTTCTCCGACATCACCGAGCGCAAGGCGGCCGAGGCCCAGGTGCGCCACCTGGCGGAGTACGACGCCCTCACCAACCTGCCCAACCGGGTGCTGCTGCAGGACCGTCTGGGCCAGGCCATCGCCGCCGCGCGGCGGGCCGGCAGCTGCCTGGCCCTGCTCTTCCTCGACCTGGACCGCTTCAAGAACATCAACGACTCCCTCGGCCACACCGTCGGCGACCAGGTGCTGTGCCAGGTGGGCGAGCGGCTGCTGACGTCGGTGCGGGCCAGCGACACGGTGAGCCGCCTGGGCGGCGACGAATTCGTGCTGCTGCTGCCCCTGCTGGAAAGCCCGGCCCAGGCCGCCAGCGTGGCGGAAAAGCTGCTGCACACCCTGGCCACGCCCCTGGCCATCGACGACTACGAGCTGGCGGTGACGCCCAGCATCGGCATCGCCGTCTTCCCCGAGGACGGCGAGGACGGCGACACCCTGCTGAAGAACGCCGACGCCGCCATGTACGTGGCCAAGGAAAGCGGCCGCAACAACTACCAGTACTTCACCGCGGCCATGAACGCCCGGGTGTCCCAGCGGCTGCTGCTGGAAAACAACCTGCGCCAGGCCCTGGCGCGCCAGGAGCTGGCCCTGCACTACCAGCCCCAGTACGACCTGCACAGCGGCACCCTGGTGGGCTGCGAGGCCCTGCTGCGCTGGCGGCAGCCGGAGCAGGGCCTGATCCCGCCGGACCGCTTCATCCCGGTGGCGGAGGAGACGGGCCTGATCCTGCCCATCGGCCAGTGGGTGCTGCGGGAAGCCTGCCGCCAGGCCCAGGCCTGGCAGGACGCGGGCCTGCCGCCCCTGGTGGTGGCGGTGAACATTTCCGCTGTGCAGTTCCGCCAGGCCAACCTGGCCGCCCTGGTGCAGGAAGCCCTGGCCGCCAGCGGCCTGTCGCCCTGCTGGCTGGAACTGGAACTGACCGAATCCATGCTCATGGAAGACGGCGAGCGCCACACCCAGACCCTGGCCCAGCTCAAGGCCATGGGCATCCGCCTGGCCCTAGACGACTTCGGCACCGGCTATTCCAGCCTGGCCTACCTGAAGCGCTTCTCCCTGGACAAGCTGAAGATCGACCGCTCCTTCATCCGCGACCTGCCCCAGGATGCGGAGGACGCCGCCATCACCACCGCCATCATCGGCATGGCCCGGGACCTGGGCCTGGAAACCCTGGCCGAAGGGGTGGAGACGGAACAGCAATGGTCCTTCCTCGCCGAGCGGGGCTGCGCCCAGATGCAGGGTTTCCTCCGGGCCCGGCCCATGCCGGCGGACGAGATCACCGCCCTCCTGGGCCGCCACGGCAGCGCCACGCCCGCGAACGGCTGAGGACCCCGCAGCGGCACCTGCCCCGGGAGGCAGGCAGGACGGACCTGGGCACCGCCCCATGCCGAACAAGCCCGTCCCTGCTGGGTTTCAGGCAGGTCGTTGGTGGCGCGCCGCTTTCCGCGACGTCCCGCCATGGACGAAATCAAAGCCCCAAGCCGGGGCGTTTGTGAGCGGATTGCGCGTAGAATGGCGGGTCCATTTTCAGACCCATCCCATTGCCCATGTGGTTCAAGAACCTGCAAATCTACCGTCTGCCCGCAGGCTGGAAACCCAGCCCCGAAGCCCTGGAAACCCAGCTGGGCCGCAACCGTTTCAACCCCTGCGGTCCCATGGACCCGCAAACCAAGGGCTGGCTGCCCCCCACCGACGAGCCCGCCCTGGCCCACGCCCAGGGCCCCTATATGCTGCTCTCCCTGGCCGTTGAACACAAGCTCCTGCCCTCCTCCGTGGTCAACCAGACCGCCCAGGAACGGGCCGAGGAACTGGCCGTGCAGCAGGGCTATCCGGTGGGCCGCAAACAGCTCAAGGAACTGCGCGAACGGGTGCGCGACGAACTGATGCCCCGGGCCTTCACCCGCCGCCGCCGCACCAGCGTCTGGATCGACACCGCCGGCGGCTGGCTGGTGGTGGACGCCAGCAACGCCTCCAAGGCCGAGGAAGTGCTGGAGATGCTGGGCAAGTCCCTTGACGAATTCCCCCTCACCCGCCTCAACACCGCCATGTCCCCGGTGGCGGCCATGACCGACTGGCTGGCCGGCGGCGACGCCCCCGGCGCCTTCACCATCGACCGGGACTGCGAACTGAAATCCCCGGTGGAGGAAAAGGCCGCCGTGCGCTACGTGCGCCACACCCTGGAAGGGGATGACGTGCGCCAGCACATCGCCGCCGGCAAGCTGCCCACCCGCCTGGCCCTGACCTGGAACGACCGCATTTCCCTGATCCTCACCGAGAAGCTGGAAGTGAAGCGGGTCGCCTTCCTCGACGTGGTCAAGGAAGAGGCGGAAAAGCAGGCCGAGAACGCCGCCGAGCAGTTCGAGGCCGACCTGGCCCTGATGAGCGGCGAATTCTCCCGCCTGCTGCCGGCCATCGTGGAGGCCCTGGGCGGCGAGCAGCCCCTGCAATAAGTCATTGAATTCAACGGCCCCCTTGAAAAGGAGGGGGCCTGTCGGGTTAGAATCGCCCCCTATGACCAAATCCGAACTCGTTGCCGATCTGACGGGCAAGCTTCCCCATCTGACCACCCGGGATGTGGACTTTGCCGTCAATCTGATGCTCGACGCCATTGCCGAAGCGCTGACCCGGGGCGACCGGGTGGAAATCCGCGGTTTCGGCAGTTTCTCCCTCAACTACCGTCCGGCCCGCCAGGGCCGCAATCCCAAGACCGGTGAACAGGTGGAAGTCCCGGCCAAGCACGTGCCCCACTTCAAGGCCGGCAAGGAACTGCGGGAACGGGTCCAGGAAGCCGCCGAAGCGGCCGCCCGGGACCAGCGCCTGCGCCAGGCCGCCTGAACGCCGCAGCACCCCGCCACACCGATCCACACACCCATAACACTCGAGACAGACCATAAAAAAAGGGGCGGCCCACGGGCCGCCCCTTTTGCATGCTGCTAGCGCAACGTTCAGTCGCGCTCGCCGGTGAAGGCCATCAGCAGGTTCAGCAGGCTGACGAAGACGTTGTAGATGTCCAGGTACACCGACAGGGTGGCGACGATGTAGTTGGTCTCGCCGCCGGTGACGATGCGGCTGATGTCGTAGAGGATGTAGGCGGAGAAGAGCATCACCGCGGCGGCGGAGATGGTCAGGGCCAGGGCCGGGATCTGGAAGAAGATGTTGGCCACGGCCGCCAGCAGGATCACCACCATGCCGATGAAGAGGAACTTGCCCATGAAGGAAAAGTCCTTCTTCGTCACGGTGGCCACGGTGGCCAGGGTGAAGAAGATGGCACCGGTGCCGCCGGCCGCCATGGCGATCAGGGAACCGCCGTTGGAGAAGCCCAGGGCCACCTGCAGGATGCGGGACAGCATCAGGCCCATGAAGAAGGTGAAGCCCAGCAGCAGGACCACGCCCATGCCGCTGTTCTTGGTACGCTCGATGCCCCACATGAAGCCGAAGGCGATGCCGAGGAACAGCAGGAAGGAAATCATCGGGCTGCCGGCGAAGAAGGAGAAGCCCATCTGCACGCCGACCATGGCCCCGATGACGGTGGGGATCATGGAGAGGGCCAGCAACAGGTAAGTGTTGCGCAGCACCTTGTTCTGGGTGGCAAGGCCGGCCTGGGTGCCGGCACCGGTCATTTGATACTGGGGAAGCATGGAGTCCTCCAAAAGAACGAGTTGGTTTTTGTTAACGGCTAAGACTAACCGGGCCCCGGCAAAGTTGCAAACCTGGGAGCCCCCCTTACACACCGTTACAGAAAGGCATTCCGGGCGGTCACGCCGGCGCCGCCAAAAGGGCCGCCGGCCTGTGCTATGATGGCGCCCCACATCGCCCTCCGGCCCGCTGTCCTGCAGGCTCCCGGCGACTGCGGAGGCTTGGGTGAGTGGTTTAAACCAGCAGTCTTGAAAACTGCCGATGGGCAACCATCCGTGAGTTCGAATCTCACAGCCTCCGCCACTTTTTCCTCCCCCTGCCGTCACGATCCAGCAGCCCGCGCAAAAAGGGCTCGGACGACGTCATTGCATCAATCAAGCAGCAACATCCCGCCAGACGCTCTACCGACCAAGCCGACCCCAAATCTGCCCCAAATCTGCCCCAAATTTTCCCTGCCACCCCGTACACCGTGAAGGCGGGAATGACCTGACTCAGGGCGCGGAACGGACTGCCTGCAGGCCGGCGATGGCGCCGCTCCAGACGACGCTGCAGCGCCGCTCCGACGCCTCTTCGCAATGGCGAACCGCCTGGCGCTGGGCCTCGTTGAGGTCGGCGAAACCGAAGGTGAGGAAGGAACGCCGGTCGCCGGCGTGATCCGGCTCGGAGCGGGCCAGGACATAGAAGCCGGCCTGGGTCACGGCCAGCGTCACCTGGCAGTTGGCGGCGCCGCAGTTGGCCAGGGCCCGCCTGCGGGCGTCCGGCAGGCCGGCGCTGCTGCGGGAGAAGGCAGCCTGCACCTGGTTCTCCGCCCGCACCACGGCCTTGGTGGTATCCAGCACGCAATCGCGACGGGGGGCCTGGCGGTTGCACAACTCCAGGGCCGCCAGATTGGCTTCCAGTTGGCTGTCGCGGGTGGCCCAGCCGCTGGCCCAGCCGCTGGCCCAGCCACTGGCCTCGCCGCTGCCGACCGCATAGGCCGAGGCGCCGGCCAGGGCCCCGGGGGAAGCCAGAAGAATCATCATCGCCGGCACCAGCCGGGCCGCCACGCTGCCTGTCACTGCCCATCTCCCAAGAGAAATCCGCACCGCTGCCAGCTTACCCCTGCCAGCTTACCCGTTTCCCCCAACTCGGAACCAGCAGCCGACCCGTACGCACCTGCGCCGGGGCAAAAAGGTGCAATGCGGAGCGCGCCAGTCCTAGCGAAAAAACCGTCGCCACGTATCCGTTCCCGGCCACAGGGCGACTGCCCGGCGGGTCCGGGCTAGTCGCTGCTGCCGGAACGGGTGCCCTTCCTGCCGGCGGGGGCGGCGGTCTCGTTGCGCCGTTTGACGGCGCCGCTGAGATCGTCCATCTGTTCCAGCCAGAGCAGGGTGTCCGCATAGGACATGAAGCGCTGCAGATAGTCCGGTGACACCTCCTGCATCAGTTGCAGGGCCCGCAGCACCAGCAGGTGGGAATTGAGGGGACCGGCGTTTTCCGGCGCCTGGGCCAGGGCCTGGGCCAGCTGCTGCTCGGCGCTGAGGCGGGACCAGGTGCTGCGGAAATAGCGCAGGGACTTGAGTTCCCGGGCCGGGGAGACCGTGCCGGAAGGGGCCTCGCCGGTGCCGGTCGCCACGGCCGGTGCGGCGACAGGAGTTGCCGGCGTCCCATCGGGAGCCGCAGGCGGCGGTTCCGCCGCGCCTCCCTGCCCTGCCCCATCCCCCAGGCCGGCCATGTACGCCAGCAGGCCGGCCAGGGGGCCCGGCCCGGCGCAGGCATCCAGGGCCCCAATGCGGCGGGTAAGGCCGGCCAGGTCGCCGGCGGCGAACAGGGCCTGCAACTCGTCGGCTGCCTGAGGATGCCGCGCCGCGGCCTGAGCCAGGGCCTCGGCGGCGGACTGGCGGGCGGCGGCAAGGCGCCGGCCGTAGGCGTCCATGGCTGCCTGCAGCCGGGAGGCCAGCCCTTCGGCAACGCCCCCCCGGTACGTCCGGCTGCGGCGGGCCAGGGCTTCCAGGTAACGCAGGCCGACCGGGTCGAAGCCGGCGGCGCCCTGCTGCCGCAAGTATTCCAGGGCCGCGTCGCCGGCCGTGGGCGGCAACGGCACTGTGCCGGCCGGCGCGCCCGGGGCGGCCTCAGTCATGGGGCTTGCTGCCGCCATTGGTGGTCCTGGGCACCGGCGCCATTTCGACGCGCCGGTTGCGGGCCCGGTTCTTGGCGTCCACATTGGGCGCCACCGGCTGCTCGGAGCCGAAGGCGGCGGCGAAAACGGCGGACGAGGGCACGCCTTCGTCAATCAGGGCCCGGGTCACGGTCAGGGCGCGCTGGGCCGACAGCTCCCAGTTGTCGTCAAACTGGCGGTTGCTGCCCTTGACCGGCATGTCGTCGGTGAAGCCGCTGACCATGAGCATCTCTTCCCTCGCCCCCAGGTAGGCGGCCAGGGGCGCGGCCAGGCTTTTCAGCACCTGCCGCCCCTCGGGCTGCAGCTGGTCGGAGTTGAGGGAGAACAGCACGCTGCCGCTGATGCCGATGCGCCCGTTGTTGAGGGTCACCCGGCCCGAGGCCAGGGGAATGGCCAGGGCCTTTTCCAGGGCCATGCGCCGCTGTTCCTCGACCTGGCGCTTTTTCACCTCGGCCTCCAGGGTGCTGACCAGCTCCAGCTGGACGCCCAGCACCCCCACCAGGATCAGCACGAAGGCGCCCAGCAGACCGGCCATGAGATCGCCGAAAACGGCCCACACGGGGGCCGTCTGTTCGACGCTGGCGTCCACCTCCTCCATCAGCCCACCTCGCCGGCAACGGCGGCCGGCCGGGCGGAGAGGCCCTGCAGGTCATCGACGATGCGCTTCTGGGACATGATGCTGAGGTCGATGATTTCCCGGGCCTGGGCCACGTAGTAGGCCAGCTGCTCGTCGCTGCGGGCCATGCTCTTGTCGAGGGAGCCTTCGAGGCGCTGCAGGTTGGCCACCAGCTTGTCGTTGTATTCGGCGAAGCACTGCACGGCATGGCCGAAGGCCTCGCCGAGGCTGGCCACTTCCACGGCGCTGGTGGTCATCTGGGAGGCCACGTCGATCATCCGGGCCGACTCGCCCCCCACCTTGTCGGTGAATTCGGCGCCGACCCGCTCCAGCATGGCGGCGGAGGAGGAAACCAGGGCGTCGATGGCGCTGCGCTGTTCCACCGAGGCGTGATTGATGGCGTCGAGCAGGCCGTTGAGGGTTTCCATGAGACGGCGGCGCTCTTCCAGCAGTTCGTTGTCCCGCACCATGCTGCCGGAGAGTTGCTGGCGCAGTTCGCCGATGACCTCGGCGGCCACCCGGGGCGCCTCGGCGGCGGTCTGCATGAGCCGGGCGATTTCGTTGATGGTGTCGCTGGCGTGGGCCTGGGCGTTTTCGCCGATCTGCCGGGCGGTCTGCTCCAGGGTGGCGCAGATCTGCTGCTGCTGGGCCAGGGTCCGGGCCCCCGCTTGCTGCCACTCGCCCTGGAGGGAGGCGGCCATGGCCTGCAGGGACTGGGCCAGGGCCTGCTGCCGCTGGGCATCCTGGGCCGCCAGGTCGGCCTGCAGGCTGCGCAGTTCGCCGATCACCTGGGTCACCACCCGGGGCGTCTCCGCCGCGGCCTGCATCAGCCGGGCCACTTCGTCGATGGTGCGGCGGGCGTGCTCTTCCGCATTGGCGTTGAGGCTTTGGGCGCTGGCCTCCAGGGTCCGGCAGATCTGCTGCTGCTGTTCCAGGCTGCGTTCGCCCGCCTGACGCCATTCCTGCTGCAGGCTGGCGGCCATGCCTTCCAGGGACTGCTGCAGCGCCGCCTGGCGCTGGGCTTCCCGGGTCGCCAGATCGGCCTGCAGGCTGGCGTTGTCCTCACGGACACCGGACAGCAGGGTCGCCGTCCCCTGCTCGAAGGCTGCTGCTAGGGCGGCCACCTGGGAGGTGACGCCGGCGGCCACCCGCTCGTGCAGGGAGGTGGTTTCCCGGGCGATGCCGGCCATGGTGGCTTCCACCACCGGCTGGATGGCGGCGCCGGCGGCCCGGGCGCTGTCGCTGAGGCTGGCCTTGAGGGAGGCATCGACGGACTGGGCCAGGTTGCCATAGACCTCCCGCACGTCCCGGTGGAAGGCTTCCTGGCTGGCGGCCAGACGCTGGTGCAGTTCCAGGCTGTGGCGCTCCATCTGGGCCATCATGGCCTGCAGCTTGTCGGCCACCTCGGGCAGGGACTGGGACTGGGCCTGCAGGGCCTTGAAGGTTTCCTGGCGCTGATGCACCAGGGAAAAGCCGCGCAGGCTGGTGGCGATGCGGCTGTCCAGCCCCTGGGCGGTGAGCAGGCGCTGGCGCCGGCACAGGGAGGAGATGAGGCCCAGCATGGCGGAGGCGGCAACGCCGGCGACGGAGGTGCCGAAGGCCAGGCCCAGGCCCTTCACCGGCGCCGCCAGGGAGGCGCGGATGGTCTGCAGGTCGGTGGTGCTCTCCAGGGCCAGGACGGCGCCGTTGAGGGTCACCACCATGCCGAGGAAGGTGCCGAGCATGCCGAGCATGACCAGGAGGCCCACCAGATAGGGCGTCACCGTGGGGCCGGGCAGGCCGGGCCGCTCCCCCTCGATGCGCAGGCGCACGGCGCTCTGCAGGGAGGGATGGACCTGCACCAGCCAGTCCGCCAGGTGTTCCAGGTTTTCGGGAATGCGCTCCAGGGCCCGGGCCAGGCTCTCCGTGGCCTGGTGGAAGCGCAGCAGTTCCAGGGCGCCGGCGCAGTACACCACGCCGATGATCAGGGTCATGCTGAATGCCAGGGGATGGGAGGCCATATAGCCCACACCCACCCAGCAGACGGCGATCAGTCCCACCGCAAAGGCGGCCAAGCAGAAATTTCGGTTCATTGCGACTTGCTTACCTCATTGCCAAAAGCCTCCACCAGTCCCAGGACCGGTTGCAGGCGAATCTCCAGTTCCGCCAGCAGCACGCTCTGCAGATCCTTGCAGAACACCGCCAGCCAGCCTCCCGGCTGCATCCAGCGCGCCACCCCGTCGGCCTGGGAGGAAGCCTCCAGGGCCGAGGCGTAGGCGTCGCGCAATTGTTCGAAGCGTTTTTCCAGCAACAGGGGCACGTTGAGGAACAGGTTGCGCTCCCGTTCCGCCAGGGCCTTTTCCAGGACCCCGTCCAGGCCCGCCAGCTGGCGCAGGGACGGGGAGCCGCCTTTGAGCGCCTCCCGCACCTGGGCCCGCAGCTGCACCAGGGCCGCCTCCATCTCCCGCTGCTGGGCCAGGTAGTAACGCCGGTAAGGCAGGTACTTGCCGCCGCTTTCCAGGGTGGCACCGGCTTCCGGCACGGGCAGCTTGATGCGGGCCTTGCCGCCGCCCTCCTGGGTGATGGCATCGCGCAGGGCCGCCTGGACCCGGGCCACCAGGGCAGCCACCGCGTCCGCCGCCCCCGCCGCCGTCCCCCCCGGTCCCTGGCGCAGGGAAGGATGGAGGGCGCCGGAAAGGGCGATGGCGTGGTTGAGGTCCAGCCACTGCCCCAGCCGTTCGGCGAAGGACGGCTTGCCACGGCTCTCCGCCCTGGCATCGCCCCGCTCCCCGGCGTTGAAATCGGCGAGCAGGCGCACGAGCCGTGAACTGTTGAAATTGGTACGCGACAAATACGTCTTCACTACGGCGATGGGTTGTACCAACGGATTGCCGGAAGCGGTGCCCGCCGGGGGCCCGGCCCTTCCTCGATCCACCAAGTTGCCGGCGGCGCCCCTAGGCCGCCAGGCGCCGGGCAAGCCAGGCGCCGATGTCCGCCACCTCTTCCAGGCAGACGGAATGTTCCATGGGATAGAGGCGCCATTCCGGCGCCAGACCCCATTGTTCCAGCCAGTCCCGGGCCTGCAGGCCCAGGGCCGGCGCCACCACGCCGTCGTCGCTGCCGTGGGCGGCGAACACCGGCAGTTCCCGGTTGGCCGGGCTCAGCTCCCGGCGCACCAGTTCCGGCGCCGGCAGGTAGGTGGACAGGGCGATCAGTCCGCCCAGGGGCTCGGCCTGGGTCAGGGCCGTGGTGTAGGCCACGGCGCCGCCCTGGGAAAAGCCGGCAAGGAAAATGCGCCGGCTGGGAATGCCCGCCGCCACCTGTTCGCCGATCAGCTGCCGCACCGTTTCCCGGGAGCGCTGGAGGCTGGCCTCATCCACCTCCCGGCTGCCCGGGGCCAGGGACAGGATGTCGTACCAGGCGCGCATCTCGTAACCACCGTTGCAGGTGACGGGCATGTAGGGCGCGTGGGGAAAGATGAAGCGGCCGGGCAGTTCGGGCGGCAGCCCCAGTTCGGGGATGACGGGCACGAAATCGCTGCCGTCGGCACCCAGGCCGTGCAGCCAGATGAGGGCGAAGGTCGGCGCGGAACCGGTATCGATCTGGATCGGGGCGTCGTTCACGGGCACACGGAGGGAAAGAAAACGGGGACGCCGGGTCAGTCCCGGCGCACCGCGTCGGCCCAGCAGTTGGGCGTTTCGTAGAGGCGCACCTGCTGCAGGCGCAGATGGTTGCCGTAGCTGTCCTGATAGACAGCATCGAGAATGCGGAAAGCCGTTTCCGACAGGTTTTCCGCCGTGGGAATGCAGTCCAGCACCACGGTCTTGTGGTCCGGCAGGGTCTGCAGGAATTCCACCACCGCCTTGTCCCCGGCATAGACCAGGAAGGCGTGGTCCCACACATCCACCACATGGGCCTTGGCCAGGGCCTTGACGTCGGAGAAGTCCATCACCATGCCGTTGGCCGGATCGCCGTCCTTGCTGATGATGTCGCCGGCCAGGGTGATTTCCAGGACGTAGCGGTGCCCGTGCAGATGGCGGCACTGGCTGCGGTGATCGGGAATGCGATGGCCGGCATCGAATTCCAGGCGGCGGGTGATTAGCATGCTGGGGAGGTGTTTTTGTAAGCCGCTGATTATATCATTGGCCACCAGCCCGCCCCGCCGCCGCTGCCGGGCGCCTCTCCGGCCCGGCCCCAGCCCCGCTCCAGCCACTCTTCAGCCACTGTCCGACCGCCCATGGAATCCCCTGCCCAGCCCCTCAGCGTCACCGACCATCGCCGCGACAGCGCCGGTCTGACCTACGTCTATCCGGTGGTATCGCGCCGGGCGGGCGGCGTTTCCGTCGGCATCAACCTCAATCCCAACAACGCCTGCAACTGGGCCTGCGTCTATTGCCAGGTGCCGGATCTCACCCGGGGCGGCCCGCCGCCCATCGACCTGGCCCAGCTGGAGCGGGAACTGGATGCCATGCTGACGGACCTCCTGCAGGGCGATTTCATGCAGCGGGCCGTGCCACCGGAAGCGCGCCGGCTCATGGACATCGCCTTTTCCGGCAACGGCGAACCCACCAGCGCTCCAGAATTCCCGGCGGCGGTGGAAGCAGTGCGGCGCCAGGTCGAACGGCACCAGCTACAGGGCCGCATCGCCCTGCGCCTGATCACCAACGGCAGCCTGCTGCACCGGCCCGAGGTCCAGGCCGGCATCGGCCGCCTGGGCGAAGCCGGCGGCGAGGTCTGGTTCAAGGTGGACCGGGCCACGGTGCCGGGCATGGAGGAGGTCAACGGTACCCGGGGCGATCCGGGCAAGGTCCTGGCCAATCTGCGCCGCTGCGGCGAGCTGGCCCCCACCTGGGTCCAGACCTGCCTCTTCCGCCGCGACGGCGCCGCACCAGCGGAGGCCGAACTGACGGCCTACCTGGAGCTGCTGGCCCAGGCAGGGGAACGGGTACGCGGCGTCCATCTCTACGGGCTGGCCCGCCCGTCCCTGCAACCCGGGGCCGAGCGTCTCGAGCGCCTCAGCCCGGCGGAACTGGAGGCGGTGGCCGAGCGCATCCGCGCCCTGGGCCTGCCGGTCACGGTCAGTCCCTGAAAAGCGGCACGGCAGACCCCAAAAGAAAAAGCCCCTGCAAGCAGGGGCTTTTTTTTACAGCAGGGGACCGATATGAATCAGGCGGCCTTCTTCTGCTTGGCCTTGGCGGCCTTCTTCAGGTTCTTCAGGGTTTCGGGTTCGAAAGCCTTCAGGTACTCGACCACTTCGATGTCCTCGCGCTTGATGCGCTGGATGTCCACCTGCTCCACGTGCACCAGGCGCAGCAGTTCGCGCACGGGCTTGGGCATGTTGCGGCCGCTCTCGTAGCGGGAACCGCCGCTCTGGGTGACGCCGATCTTGGACCAGAATTGCTGCTGGTTCAGGCCCAGCTTGCGGCGGATTTCGCGGGGGTCGATCTTTTCAACCAGTTTGACATTGCTCATGGTGTGTTCCTCTCGAATATTGGGGTGTCAATCTGCTCTGGCAGAGCCGTTTCGGCGCCAAACCGCTTGCCGAAGGCCATGTTCTGGGACACCCAAAACATATCACCAAAGTCATAGTACGTAAGTATAGGCCATTCACATATATTTGCAAGTGGCATGAATCAAAAAATCACTAAGGGATTTCACTTAGTTGACCTAACCGAACACCCTACTGTTAGGCACGCGGTTCAGATAGAATCACGGGTTTTCTTACTCCGCTCAATTGGATAACGAATGGCGCTGATAGTTCAGAAGTACGGCGGCACGTCGGTGGGCTCGACGGAGCGCATCAAGAATGTGGCCAAGCGCGTGGCCCGCTGGAAGGCAATGGGCCACGATGTGGTGGTGGTGCCCTCGGCCATGTCCGGCGAAACCAATCGCCTGATCGGCCTGGCCAAGGAAATCTCCGCCACCCCCTCCCCCCGGGAACTGGATGTGATCGCCTCCACCGGCGAACAGGTGACCATCGGCCTGCTGGCCATGGCCATCCAGGAAGAAGGCCTCAAGGCCAAGAGCTACACCGGCTCCCAGGTGCGCGTGCTGACCGACAGCACCTTCACCAAGGCCCGCATCCTGCAGATCGACGACGAGCGCATGCGCAAGGACCTGGCCGAAGGCAACGTGGTCGTGGTCGCCGGTTTCCAGGGCGCCGATGAGAACGGCAACATCACCACCCTGGGCCGCGGCGGCTCCGATACTTCCGCCGTCGCCCTGGCCGCCGCCCTCAAGGCCGACGAATGCCAGATCTATACCGACGTGGACGGCGTGTACACCACCGACCCCCGCGTCGTGCCGGAAGCCCGCAAGCTGGACACCATCACCTTCGAGGAAATGCTGGAAATGGCCAGCCTCGGCTCCAAGGTGCTGCAGATCCGCTCCGTCGAGTTCGCCGGCAAGTACAAGGTAAAACTGCGCGTCCTCTCCAGCTTCCAGGATGAAGGGGAAGGTACGCTGATCACTGTTGAGGATGACAAGAACATGGAACAACCGATCATTTCCGGCATCGCCTTCAATCGCGACGAAGCCAAGCTGACCGTGCTGGGCGTGCCTGACCGTCCCGGCATCGCCTACCAGATCCTCGGCCCCATCGCCGACGCCAACATCGACGTGGACATGATCATCCAGAACGTCGGCGTGGACGGCACCACCGATTTCTCCTTCACCGTCAATCGCAGCGAATACACCAAGGCCATGGCCGTGCTGGAGCAGGTCAAGCAGCACGTCGGCGCCCGCGAGATCGTCGGCGACAACAAGACCTGCAAGGTTTCCGCTGTCGGCGTCGGCATGCGCTCCCACCCGGGCGTGGCCAGCCAGATGTTCCGCACCCTGGCCGAGGAAGGCATCAACATCCAGATGATCTCCACCTCCGAGATCAAGATTTCCGTCGTCATCGACGAAAAATATCTGGAACTGGCCGTGCGCATCCTGCACAAGACCTTCGGTCTGGACCAGGCGTAAACGGCGCCGCGCAGTTATTTGCAGCCCCGGCTGCAAAGTAGTTTGACCCGGGCCGGCTAACCCGTTAATATGCCGGCCTTCCGGAGACGTGGCCGAGAGGTCGAAGGCACTCCCCTGCTAAGGGAGCATACGGGCTAAAACTCGTATCGAGGGTTCGAATCCCTCCGTCTCCGCCAGCCTTTCCTGCAGTAAAAAAGGCTTGGCAAACGAAGCGTGTTTTTATACAATCTCGCTTCTTTGCGGAAAGCAGCAAAGAAAGTAGTAAAAAGTTGCAAGACAGCGCGCCCGTAGCTCAGCTGGATAGAGTACTTGGCTACGAACCAAGGGGTCGGGCGTTCGAATCGCTCCGGGCGCGCCATTCAGATAAGCAGGAAAGCCAAGGGTTCAGACGTCAGCGCGTCTGGGCCCTTTTGCTTTTCCGGGTACCCCCGGCGCCACTTCTGCACGACCGGCGGCGCCCTCACCACCCTGCCCGGCGGAGCGGGCTCCGCTGCCGCAGCCAAGCCGCCGACGGCGGCGATCACAGGCCCTCCCGCACCGCCGCCGCCGTCAGGCGAAATATTTCCTTACAAAGTGCTCCTGCAGGGCGGCGCCAGGCTCCGTATACTTCGCCCCGCCAGGTAGCCAGGATTGCCGCCATCCCAGCCCCCCAGCCCATAACAAGACTCGGCCGATACATCGGCCTTCACTTTCCCCATCGAGAGTCCTGCCGCCATGGTGCTGTCACCTAACGCCCTGCCCTTGCCCCGCCTGCGCCCCCTCCTGCCGCTCCTGCTCGCCGCCCTGCCTCTGGCCGCCGCAGCTGCGGAAGCAGAGTCCCCCACAACCAAACCCGCCAGCAGCCAGAAGGATGGCCGCACCCTGGGGGAAATCGTGGTTTCCTCCACCCGCCTCGACGACACCGAGCAACGCCGTTTCGCCACGGCCGCCAAGATGGTTTTCGGCCGGGAGGAACTGGACCGCTACGGCGACTCGTCCGTGGGCGACGTCCTGAAGCGTCTGCCGGGCGTCACCATGTCCGGCACCCCGGGCCGGGGCGGCGACATCCGCATGCGGGGCCTGGGCAACGGCTACACCATGATCCTGCTCAACGGCGAGCCAGCGCCCCGGGGCTTTTCCCTGGACAGCATCCCGCCCGAACAGGTGGAGCGCATCGAGGTGATGCGGGCCCCGGTGGCGGAGCACAGCGCCCGGGCCATCGCCGGCACCATCAACATCGTCCTGCGGGAGGACTTCGCCCGCAAGCAGAACGACTTCCGTCCCAGCCTCAACCTGGAGAACGGCCGCCTGCAGCCCTTCGTCTCCCTGCAGCGCAGCGACGCCATCGGCAACTTCGGTTACAACCTCAATGCCAACCTGATGCACCGGGACCAGGACAGCGAAGTGGCCACCACCACCAGCGCCCGCAACCTGGCCACCGGCATCCCCATCCTGCAGCGCCTGGAGGAAAGCCGCAGCCATACCGTGGCCGACGGACTGCACCTCTCCTCCCGCCTCAACTGGAAGCTGGACGGCGGCGACAGCCTGAGCCTCAATCCCTTCCTGGCCCAGAACCAGAGCGCCACCACCGGCAACACCCAACTCACCCAGAGCGTCGGCGCGGCCCCCTATGCCAATGCCAGTTGGCGCACCGAGAACGAGAGCACCATGCTGCGTCTCATGGGCAACTGGAAGCATCGCCTGGACGGCGGCAGCAAGCTCGACATCCGCTTCAACGGCGGCCTGGCCAACAGCGACAGCACCACCGACCGGCGCGAATACGATGCCGGCGGCGCCGTGGCCCACACCCACTGGAACAGCACCAGCATCCGCGACAGCAGCTTCAGCACCGCCGGCAAGCTCTCCCATCCCCTCAACCGGGAGCACAACCTGGCCTTCGGCTGGGAACTGGAACGGGGTCAGCGCAAGGAGAGCGCCACCACCGTGCAGGACGGCGCCCTGCAACTGGCCCAGTTCGGCAGTGACCTGCAGGCCAGCACCAGCCGCCTGGCGGCCTTCGGCCAGGACGAGTGGGAAGTCTCGCCCCTGTGGTCCCTCTACGGCGGCCTGCGCTGGGAAACCATCCGCACCCGCAGCGAGTGGGCCGCCGGCTCCGCCAGCAACGACAGCAGCGTGGCCAGCCCCCTCTTCCACAGCGTCTGGCGTTTCACCGAGGAGAGCAAGGACCAGATCCGCCTGGGCCTGACCCGCAGCTACAAGGCGCCGACCCTGAACCAGCTGGTGCCCCGGCCCAGCCTCTCCAGCACCTATCCCACCAGCGGCGCCAACACGGTGGACAAGGCGGACAGCGCCGGCAACCCCAACCTCAAGCCGGAACTGGCCTGGGGCCTGGACCTGGCCTTCGAGCATTACCTGACGGAAGGCGGCATCCTCAGCGCCAGCCTGTTCCAGCGCAACATCGACAACCTCATCCGCAACGTCACCTCCCTGCAGAGCGTCAGCTGGTCCCCGGTGCAGCGCTGGGTCACCACGCCCCAGAACATCGGCAGCGCCACCACCCGGGGCATCGAGCTGGAAGCCAAGTTCCGCCTGCCAGAACTGCTGGCCGAGGCCCCGCCCGTGGACATCCGGGCCAACCTCAGCCGCTTCTGGTCCGAGGTGGAGGGCATCGTCGGCCCCAACAACCGGCTCGACCAGCAACCCACCTACAGTGCCAACCTGGGGGCCGACTACCGCCTGCGCAGCCTGCCCCTCACCATCGGCGGCAACCTCAACTGGACCCCCGCCTACACCGTGCAGCAGAGCAACACCCAGACCTACACCCAGCAGCTGAAGCGGGTTTACGACGTCTATGCCCTGTGGCAGGTGCAGCCGGACACCCGCATCCGCTTTTCCGCCGCCAACCTGCTGCAGGCGGATTACGACACCGGCGCCACCTACCTGACCGGCAGCACGGAGCAGTCGGTGCAGAGCAGCACCCGCACCTACCGCATCTTCTCGGCCCGGCTGGAGATCAAGTTCTGACGCGGCCCGCAGCCCGGCGATCGACCTAAGTCATTGATCGTATTGGCCAAGCGGGAAACCCCCGGACTGCCGGCAAGGGCCGGGGTCCGCTTCCCGCCGCCGGCACGGTGCCTCCGCCCCCGTTTTTTTGCACCAGATCGGGGCAGGAAAAGTCCATCCCGCAGTCATCCCAATCCGGGGGAAAGCCCCATCCCTGCTGAATTTCCAGCAAATCAGGCTAGGCAGCTTCGTCCCGTTATGCCAGAATCCCTGCCGAGCGCGGAATCCCGCGTCACCTTCGAAACCAAGGAGATTTCTGAATGAACAAGAGCGATCTGATTGACGCTATGGCGGCTGGTGCCGACCTGAGCAAAGCTGCTGCCGGCCGTGCCCTGGACGCAGCCATCGAAGCCATCACCAAGGCCGTCGCCACCGGCGACAGCGTGACCCTGGTCGGTTTCGGTTCCTTCAAGGCCGTCAAGCGCGCTGCCCGTACCGGCAAGAACCCCAAGACCGGTGCCACCATCCAGATCCCGGCTTCCACCAGCCCCAAGTTCTCCGCCGGCGCCGCCTTCAAGGCTGCCGTCGCTCCCAAGAAGAAGTAATCCTTCTTCTCCGGAAAGAAAAGGCCGCCCAAGGGCGGCCTTTTTGTTTGACCGGGGCCGGCAGCGACGGCCCCTGGCCTGCCCCTACTGCAGGCTGAAGTCCACGCGCCCGCCCACCGGCGCCCCCTTGGGTGCTTCGCCGCCCACCTTGGGCGACAGCAGGAACAGGCGCTCGGCCGCAATGCCGCCCTTCTCCACCAGCCAGGTCTGCACCGCCGTGCCGCGACGCTGGGCCAGCTGACGCATCTCTTCCTCTTCGGCGGGGATGTTGGCGATCATCAGGGCCTCCATCTCCGCCACCGGCAGGCTCTTGGTGAGGCCGATGAAATTGCGGGGCTTCTTGAAGGATTCCTCCTTGTAGGCCTTTTCCAGGTAGCGCGGATATTCCTCGGCGCTCACCGTGACCGCGGCGATGCTGCCGGAGGCCTTGCCGCCCTTGGCCTGCTCGGCCAGCTTCTGGGCCCGCACCTTGCGCTCCAGGATGGCGCGCTTGAGGCCTTCCTGCTCCGCCGCCGGATCGGCCGTGCCGGTGATTTCCAGTTCCAGGGCCGGACGTTCGCGCAGGGCCTTGGCGATGGTTTCCAGGCGCTTTTCCACCTCCGGGGTGATGCGGGCATGGCCGGCATCGAAAGCCACGTAGGACAGTTCCTCACCGCCGCCGAAGAGGGAGGACAGCAGGGTGAAGGGCGAAGTCACCGCCTTGGTCAGCAGGTTGAGGATCATCTTGCCGACGATGCCGCCGATGGAAAACTGGGGATCGTTGAGGGAGCCCTGCACCGGCAGGTTGAGGTCGATCTCGCCCCGGGAGTTTTTCAGCAGCGCCACCACCAGGCCGATGGGAATGCCCAGGGCGTTGGGACTTTCCACCTTGTCGCCGAAGGTCAGCTGGTCGATGAAGATCTTGTTCTGGGCCTGCAGCTCGCCCTTCTCCACCTTGTACTGCACATCCACCGAGAGCTTGCCCTTCTCGATGGTGTAGCCCAGGTAACGGCCCGAATAGGGCGTGAAGGAGGACATCTCGATGCCCCGGGCCTTGGCCTGCACATCCAGGGCAATGGGCGAGCCCAGGGGATCGATCTTGCCGGAGATATCCAGGGGTGCGGTACGGTCCACCTTGCCCCGGATCAGCAGCTCCGCCGGCTTGCCCGCCGCCAGGGTGCCGATGCGGCCCGACAGGTCGGTCAGGTTGGCGCTGTAGTTGGGCTTGATGAAACGGTCGGTGAAGTTGATGTTGCCACCGGCCAGCACCACCTTGCCGATGCGGATCTGGGGTGCAGGCCCGGCGGGCTTGGCCGGGGCTGCGACGGGGGCAGGAGCTGCAGCCGGCGTCGCCGGCACGGCGGCGGCGGAAGCGGCAGGCGCAGCGGCGGCGGGCTTGGCGCCTTCGTCCTGGCGCACGATGTCCTGCAGGTTGAGGCGGCCTTCGGGCGACAGGATGGCCCGGGCGTAGAAGCTGGTGATGGCGATCTCGCCCACGGCAAAGCGGGGCGGCACGCTGCCGGTCTCGACCCCGGTCAGGCGCAGGCTGCGCCAGCGCAACAGGTCGGTGGCATTGAGCTTGTCCAGCACGTTGAAGTCGGTGAGATTGACGTCGCCGTCGAAGGCCACGCCGGGAGCGGCTCCAGCGGCCCCAGCCGCCACCTTAAGCTTGCCCTTCACCGTCAGGTCGCCCTTGGTCAGCAGGGCATTCAGCTGCTCCGCCGCCAGGCCCTGCAGGGCCACCAGATTGACCTGTTCCAGATCCAGCTGCAGATCGGCGGCCAGGGGGGCGAGGGCGGCCGCCCCCTCCACCTTGAAGCGTCCCTGTTCGTTGATGCGGGCCTCGATGCCGATCTGGCTGCGACTACCGGCGGCGGAGGAAAGGCCGGCCACATGGAGGTCCAGGCCGTCCACGCTGAGGGGCGGCACCTTCTCCAGATTGTCGTCCGTGTAGCGCAGCTTGCCGCCACCGACCCGCAGCTGGGCCACCTGCCAGCCCCAGGGCGCCGGCGCCTTGGCGGCCCCGGCCGTACCACCTGTCTTGGCCGGGACTTTGGCGGGAGCCGCCTTGGCCGGGGCCGCCGGCGTGGGCGCCAGGGCGGCCAGGGACTGCAGCAGATCCACCTCGCCGCCCTTGAGGCGACGTACCCCGGCCTGGGGATTTTCCAGGGTGATGCCGGCCACCTTGGCCTGACGGCTGACCAGATTGACCGACACCCCATCCAGGGTCAGGGCGGAAAAGCCGAGGAAGGGCTGCTTCTCGCCGTCCCGGGAGAAGGCCAGATCCCGCACTGCCAGCTTCAGGTCCACGCCCTTGGCATCGTCCAGGGTGGCCCGCTGGATGCCCAGCTGGATGGCTCCCACCTGCAGCCCCACCTTGTTGCCCTTGGCTGCAACGCCCTTGATGCCCAGGTCGCCGCTGACGCCGACGCTGGGGGCCTGGCCCTCGGCCTGGCTGAAGGTCACCGCCAGATCGCCTTCCAGCTTGGCGGCCGTGACGGTCAGGGGAATATTGGCGGGAATGTAGGCATCCACCCCGGCCAGGTCGAAGTCCCGGATTTCCACATCCACCACCGCATCCTTGCCCGGGGCGAAGGGACGCAGCTTGCCGCCGAGGGACAGGGGCGCGCCGTTGAGTTTGGCGGCGAAATGGGGTTCAACGAAGGATTCCACGGTGCCCGGCGTGTTGGCCAGGAAAGGAATGCCCAGGGCCAGGTCGGTGATGTGGTGGCTGACCTTCACCGGCCGGTCGTCGAAGTCGATGCGGCCGCCCTCGACGGCGATGTTGGCCACGGAGAATTTCGGTGGCGGCCCCTCGGAGGGCTTTTCCGTCCATTTCTCGATCAGGTCCGAGATGTTGTAGCGGTTGCCCTCCTCCCGCACCAGGTGCACATAGGGCCCCACCAGCTTGACTTCGCTCACCACCGGGATGCCCCGGGCCAGGCTCATGGAGGAGACATTCACGTGCAGGCTGTCGAAGCCCAGCAGACGCTGTTCCGCCGGCACGCTGGCATCGGCGCCGCGCTGCCCCACGGCAAAGCCGCTGATGGTGGCCGACAGGGTGTAGGGGGAAACCTGGATGCGCTCGATGCGCACCGGCCGCTCGAATTCCTCGGCCAGCAGGGATTCCAGCTTGGCCTTGGCGAAACCCGGCAGCCAGAAATAGCCAAGAAGGCCGAACAGCACCAGGAAGATGCCCAGGCCCCAGGCTCCCTGGCGCACCCGCCGGTGGCGGGCGAAGGCTTGCAGGCGGGGTTGCAGGTGTTGCAGGCCGGCCTGGAGCCGGGTGGAGAGATCGTTGTTCTGTCGGGGTGCGGAGGCAGTCATGGCAATGCTCTTTTCTTATGGTGTGACGCCAGTTTATTACGACGAATGGGAAATCCGGTACGACCTTGGTCACGTCCGGGAACTGCCCGGCCAAATTCCCGACTAATTTACTAGGAAATAAACCAGCTCAAGGGAGGCCGCCCATGGACGCCGGCGACAAGTATTCGGTGGAACGCATCACCTGGTTCAAACGCTGGACGGACAAGCTCTTCTCCTTCCGTCTGACCCGCCAGCCGTCCTTCCGTTTCGTCCCCGGCCAGTTCGTGCGCCTCGGCCTGCCCCTCACCACAGCCCCCGACAGCCCCCTGGCCTGGCGCCCCTACTCCATGGTTTCCGCCGCCTACGACGAGCATCTGGAGTTCTATTCCATCGCCGTGCCCGACGGCGAATTCACCTCCCGCCTGGCCCGCCTCGGGATCGGCGACCGGGTGGCGGTGGACCGCCAGGCCTGGGGCCACCTCACCACGGATCGCTTCCAGGGCGGCCGGGACCTGTGGCTGCTGGCCACCGGCACCGGCCTGGCGCCCTTCCTCTCCATCCTCAACGACCCGGCGGTGTGGCAGCAGTACCAGCACATCGCCCTGGTGCACAGCGTGCGCGACGGCGCCGAACTGACCTACCGGGACTGGCTCGCCGCCCTGCCCGGCCACCCCCTGGTGGGAGAGCTGGCCGACCGCCTGCGCTACCAGCCGGTGGTGACCCGGGATGGGGCTGCCCCGCCCGGCACCCTGAGCCGGCGCATCCCGGCCCTGCTGGCCGACGGCAGCCTGGAAGCGGCCCTCGGCCTGGAGATCGACCCGGCCCACAGCCGCCTCATGGTGTGCGGCAATCCGGCCATGGTGGAGGACACCCGCCTAGCCCTGGAGGCCAAGGACTGCCGCCTCTCCAAGCGGGGCCAGCCGGGTCAGGTGGCCCTGGAAAACTCCTTTTAGAAACGCCTCAACCTTTGCTCCGGGAGGCCGTAGACGAGGTAGCCACCCGCCACCCGGAGCCTCCCATGAAAATTGCCTCTGCCGACGTCCAGATGGCCGCCAGCCATGCCAGCCTGCAACACCATGAAGTCAGCGAAAGCCTGCGCGTCTGGGTCGGCGACCGGCGACCCGACTTCGAAGGCAACGGCGACTTGGCGACAGCCTCCCCGACATCGCCGGCCACCAGTGTCAGCCTGTCCCCTGAAGCCCTGGCGGCCCAGGCCCAGGACGGGGTGGAGGCTGCCGGCGCCAAGGCCGAAGAGACGCTGGACCCCAAGCTGGCCCTGCTCAAGACCCTGATCGAGTACTTCACCGGCCGCAAGATCGAGCTCCTCAGCCAGACCGATCTCAGCGCCGAAACGGGCACGCTTGCGGCCGGCAAGGCAGCGGGCGGCGTACCGGCCGACACAGCACCGGCCAAGGCCGGCTACGGGGTGGAATACGACCACCACGAGTCCTACACGGAAATGGAGCAGACCACCTTCTCCGCCCAGGGGGTGGTGCGCACCAGCGACGGCAAGGAAATCAGCTTCGACCTCAACCTGGCCATGAGCCGGCTCTACCACGAGGAAAGCAGCGTCAGCCTCCGCGCCGGCGACGCGGTGAAGAAGGACCCCCTGGTGCTCAATTTCGCCGGCACCGCCGCCCAGCTGACCGACCAGCGCTTCGCCTTCGACATCGACAGCGACGGCAAGGACGACATGATCAACTTCACCAGCGGCGGCAGCGGCTTCCTGGTTTTCGACAAGGACGGCAACGGCAGCGCCACGGACGGCGGCGAGCTGTTCGGCACCCGCAGCGGCGACGGCTTTGCCGAACTGGCCGCCTACGACACCGACCGCAACGGCTGGATCGACGAGAACGACCCCATTTTCGAACAGTTAAGAATCTGGATCAAAGACGGGGCTGGCCGGGACCAGCTACTTTCCCTGGCAGACAAGGGCGTGGGCGCCATCGGCCTGCAACATCTGGCCACCCCCTTCGAGGTGAAGACGGCGCAGAACCGGCTACAGGCTTCAGTGCTGGCTTCCGGCGTGTTTTTACAGCAGAATGGAGGCGTTGGCTCGATCCAACAACTGGACTTGACTGTATAGCGGCAGGACCGACAAATTAAAGCCGAGGACCAAGGGAGATTATGGCTCGTATCGCCGATTTGAAAATCTGGGTGCGCCTCACCGCAGCCATCTGGTTCATGCTCATTGCCGTATGGACAGGCATGATCGTCTGGGAATCCGAAGTCAATCGGGAAACAGCCATCGGCCAAGCCAAGGATTTTGCCGGCAGCATCCACGAAATGACCATGGCCGGCCTCACCGGCATGATGATCACCGGCACCGTCGGCCAGCGCGAAGTCTTCCTCGACCAGATCAAGCAGCTCTCCGTCATCAAGGACCTGCACGTGGTCCGCGGCGAAGCCGTGAGCAAGATTTTCGGCCCCGACACCAAGGACAAACGTCCCATGGACAGCATCGAGCAACAGGCGATGCAGAGCGGCAAGGCCTATACCGCCGTGCATGAAGAAAACGGCGCCACCTACCTGCGGGTGGTCACCCCCACCCTGGCTTCCACCAACTACCTGGGCAAGAACTGCATCATGTGCCACCAGGTGCCGGAAGGTTCCGTCCTCGGCCTGGTCAGCATGAAGGTTTCCCTCGACAAGGTGGACGCCGAGGTCAACGCCTTCCGCCTGAAGATCGCTGCCGCCGCCTTCGGTGCCAGCCTGCTGCTGCTGGCGGTGATCTACCTGTTCATCCGCCACTTCGTCACCATTCCCATCGAGCATCTGACCCACGGCCTGCAGGACATCGCCACCGGCGAAGGGGATCTCACCCGCCGCCTGGAAGTGAAGGGCCGGGACGAAGTGGGTCTGGCCGCCACCGTCTTCAATCAGGTGATGGAGAACTTCTCCACCCTGGTGCGCCAGGTCAGCCAGTCCGCCACCGAGGTTTCCGCCAAGGCCCATGCCCTGGCCCAGAGCGCCTCCCAGGTGGCCGACGGCTCCCACCAGCAGAACGAGAAATCCGTCACTGCCGCCTCCGCCGTGGAACAGATGGTGTCTTCCATCGCCGCCATTTCCCAGAGCGCCGAGCACGTGCAACAGCAGTCCCAGGAAAGCCTGAAGCGCTCCGAGGAAGGCAACAAGAGCCTGGGCCACCTGCTCGAGGAAATGAACAACGTGGAACAGACGGTCAAGGAAATGGCCGAGTCGGTGAATGAGTTCGTGCGCAACACCGACGCCATCAACAAGATGACCCAGGAAGTGAAGGACATCGCCGAGCAAACCAATCTGCTGGCCCTCAACGCCGCCATCGAGGCCGCCCGGGCCGGCGAGCAGGGCCGGGGCTTCGCCGTGGTGGCCGACGAGGTGCGCAAACTGGCCGAGAAGTCCTCCCGCTCCGCCAGCGAGATCGATGCCATCACCGAAACCCTCTCGGCCCAGTCGGTCAATGTGCGGCGGGCCATCGAAGAGGGCCTGGGCCACCTGTCCTCCAGCCAGGCTTCGGTCACCAACGTGGCCGACATCCTGCAGGCCGCCAACGGCTCCGTCACCGAAGTGGGCCACGGCCTGGATGCCATCGCTGGCGCCACCGACGAGCAGCGCCGGGTCAGCGGCGAAGTGGCGGACAGCATCGAGGCCATCGCCGCCATGGCCCGGGAAAACAACGAATCCGTGGAGCAGACGGCTGCCGCCGCCCAGTCCCTGGAAGCCCTGGCCGATTCCCTGCAGAACACGGTGGGTCGCTTCAAGGTCTGATCCCGGACCGCCCACAATAAAACGCCCGGCAGGCACCAAGCCTCCGGGCGTTTTCTTTTGTTGCGGCGCTGCCGGCGGCGGTCAGTCCGCTATTCGATGGGCGGCAGCAACTCCAGGTCGCAGTCGAGCTCGGCGTAATCAACGCCGCCGCTGCGGGCACCGCCCCCCTCCACCGCCTTGTCGCCGAAACGGGCCAGGATCTTGTCCGCCTCCCGCAGCCGCTCCACCACCCGCGCCATGAGAGCGCGGCGCATGCGCTCGATCAGCTCTTCCGAGGCCAGTTCCAGGGCCGGGCCGCTGACCTCGAGGAAGACGGTGGGCTCCAGGGTGACCACGCTGGCACTGCGCTCCGGGCTTTCCGGATGCAGGTAGGCCATTTCCCCCAGCACCTCGCCGGCCCCCAGGCGGCAGATGGCGCGCCCGTCCCGGGAAACCTCGGCATAGCCGCTGACGATGATGCCGAAGCGCCGGTCCTCGTCCCCTTCCCGCATCAACTCCACCTTGGGCGCAATCTCGCGCCAGATGCTGATGCGCAGCACCTCCCACAGTTCCACATCCTCGAAGCTGGCGAAGAAGGGCAGCTGCCGCAGCCGGTCGAAGCGGACCATGTCCCGGGCCGTGTCGTCCTCGTCCAGGATCTGGTAGCGGACGGTGGACAGGTCCTTGGCGAAATCGGCCCCGTTGCGGTAGCGGCTGTAAAGGTCCTTCTCCAGGGCCCGGCGGATGATGCCGTCCATGGCCTCCGGAATGGCCGGATTGAGGGCGCAGACCGAGGGCGTATCCATGTTCACGATCTTGTACATGAGGGCTGCCGACGTGGGGGCCCGGAAAGGCGTGCGGCCGGTGAGCAGCTGGAACAGCACCACCCCGAGGGAATAGAGGTCGGTCTTGTGGTTGAGGGGATAACCCTTGACCTGCTCCGGCGACATGTAGGCCGGCGAACCCACTCCCATGACGAAGGTGGAATCCTTGCCCACGTCCTTCTGCAGATTCAGGGCCAGGCCGAAATCGGTGATCTTGGGATTGTCGTCGGCATCGATGAGGATGTTGGCCGGCTTGATGTCCCGGTGCACCACCCCCTGGCGGAAGGCGTAGTCCAGGGCCAGACAGCACTTGAAGATGATGCCCACCACCCGGTGCATGGGCAGCAGGCGGTCGATGGCGCAGAACTGGTCCAGGGGCGTGCCATTCACGTACTCCATGACCATGTAGGTGCGCTGCTCCCCATTTACCTCTTCCATCACCGCGTCGAAGACCCGGGTGATGTGGGGATGGTCCAGGCGCCGGGCAATGCTGCCCTCGGTCTGGAACAGCTTCAGCAGGCGCCGCGAGAGGGCCGCATTCTCCCCCCCCAGGCGCATCAGCTTGAGCGCCACCTGACGGCGTGACTCGTCCACAGCCTGCGGGTCCCGGGCCAGATAGACGATGGAGGTGGCTCCCCGTCCCAGTTCCCGGACGACTTCATAGCGGCCGATGCGTTCCGGCATGGTTCAGTCCCCGCGAGGCGTTTTGGTCTGCATCGGCAGATGCTAGCAAAGCCCCGGCGGAGGCCGGCGGAAATTAATCACGCCCCGGGGCTTGAAATCCCCGAGAGCGCCCCCACGTGGAGAAAAGTTTTTCCGGAGAATCCCCATGCAAGATCAAAACAAGCCTCAGGAACCCCTGGAACTGGGCGGCGATGCCAATGCCCCCGAATCCGTGGCCCAGCCCGCTGCAGGCCAGACCGATACCACCCCGAGCCTGGAAGAGCTGCTGCGCCAGGCCGAACTGAATGCCCAGGAACACCACGACGCCTGGCTGCGAGCCAAGGCCGAGACCGAGAACATGCGTCGCCGGGCCCAGGAAGACATTGCCAAGGCCTCCAAGTTCGCCATCGAGAAATTCGCCGAGAGCCTGCTGCCGGTGAAGGACACCCTGGAAATGGCCCTGGCCGACACCAACCCCGACTCCCTGCGGGTCGGCGTGGACATGACCCTGAAGAATCTCCTCTCCGCCTTCGAGAAATCCGGCGTCAAGGAAGAGAACCCCGTTGGCCAGAAGTTCGACCCCAACAAGCACCAGGCCATCGGCATGGTGGAGTCCGAGCAGGAACCCAACACCGTGGTGAATGTGCTGCAAAAGGGCTACCTCATCGCCGACCGGGTGCTGCGCCCGGCCATGGTCATGGTCGCCAAGGGCAAGGACGCCTGATTTTCGGAAAAAAAGGGCTGGAAACAGCCTTGAAATAGCCGCCCCCACCCCCATTTGGGGTGCAGAAAGCAATTCGTATTGATTCCGGCGGGTGCGCCGGGCCGAAGGCCCCCACCGCCGCCACTCTGAAAGGACACGAAACATGGGCAAGATCATCGGTATCGACCTGGGCACCACCAACTCCTGCGTCGCCATCATGGAAGGCGGCCAGCCCAAGGTCATCGAAAACTCTGAAGGCACCCGCACCACCCCCTCCATCGTCGCCTATGCCGAAGACGGTGAAGTGCTGTGCGGCGCCCCCGCCAAGCGCCAGGCCGTGACCAACCCGCGCAACACCCTGTTCGCGGTGAAGCGCCTGATCGGTCGCCGCTTCGAGGAAAAGGAAGTGCAGAAGGACATCGCCCTGATGCCCTACAAGATCGTCAAGGCCGACAACGGTGATGCCTGGGTGGACGTGCGCGACAAGAAGATCGCCCCGCCCCAGGTTTCCGCCGAAGTGCTGCGCAAGATGAAGAAGACCGCCGAGGACTACCTGGGCGAGGAAGTGACCGAGGCCGTCATCACCGTGCCCGCCTACTTCAACGACAGCCAGCGCCAGGCCACCAAGGACGCCGGCCGTATCGCCGGTCTGGAAGTGAAGCGCATCATCAACGAACCCACCGCCGCGGCCCTGGCCTTCGGCATGGACAAGAAGCAGGGCGACAAGAAAATCGCCGTGTATGACCTGGGTGGCGGCACTTTCGACATCTCCATAATCGAAATCGCCGAAATCGACGGCGAGCACCAGTTCGAAGTGCTGTCCACCAACGGCGACACCTTCCTCGGCGGCGAAGACTTCGACCAGCGCCTGATCGACTACATCGTCACCGAATTCAAGAAGGAACAGGGCGCCGACCTGTCCAAGGACGTGCTGGCCCTGCAGCGTCTGAAGGAAGCCGCCGAAAAGGCCAAGATCGAGCTGTCCTCCTCCCAGCAGACCGAAATCAACCTGCCCTACATCACCGCCGATGCTTCCGGTCCCAAGCACCTGACCCAGAAGATCACCCGGGCCAAGTTCGAATCCCTGGTGGACGACCTGGTGGAACGCACCATCGCCCCCTGCGCCACCGCGCTGAAGGATGCCGGCGTCAAGGTCAGCGATATCGACGACGTGATCCTGGTGGGCGGCCAGTCCCGCATGCCCAAGGTGCAGGACAAGGTGAAGGAGTTCTTCGGCAAGGATCCCCGCAAGGACGTGAACCCGGACGAAGCCGTGGCCGTCGGCGCTGCCATCCAGGGCGGCGTGCTGCAGGGTGAAGTGAAGGACGTGCTGCTGCTGGACGTGACTCCCCTGTCCCTGGGTATCGAAACCCTGGGCGGCATCATGACCAAGCTGATCCAGAAGAACACCACCATCCCGACCAAGGCCAGCCAGGTCTTCTCCACCGCCGACGACAACCAGAACGCCGTGACCATCCACGTGCTGCAGGGTGAGCGGGAAGTGGCTTCCGGCAACAAGAGCCTGGGCCAGTTCAACCTGTCCGACATCCCGCCGGCCCCCCGCGGCATGCCCCAGATCGAAGTCACCTTCGACATCGACGCCAACGGCATCCTGCACGTCTCCGCCAAGGACAAGGCCACCGGCAAGGAAAACAAGATCAAGATCCAGGCCTCCTCCGGCCTCTCCGAGGAAGAAGTGCAACGCATGGTGCGCGATGCCGAGCTGCACGCCGAAGAGGACAAGAAGGTCCATGAGCTGGCCGACGCCCGCAACCAGGCCGACGGCATGGTGCACATGACCAAGAAGTCCCTGACCGAGTACGGCAAGGAACTGTCCGACGAGGAAAAGGCCGCCATCGAAGCCGCCATCAAGGAAGTGGAAGACGCCGTGCGCGGCACCGACAAGGCCGAGATCGAAGCCAAGACCCAGGCCCTGGCCGCCGCCGCCCAGAAGCTGGGCGAGAAGATGTACGCCCAGCAGCAGGCTGCCGGCGGCGCCCCCGGTGCCGAAGCCGGTGCAGCTTCCGGCGGCGAGAAGACCGTGGAAGGCGACGTGGTGGATGCCGAGTTCACCGAGGTGAAGGACAAGAAGTAATCTCCTCTTCCGGTCCGACCATGGGTCGCAAGGACGTGCAAAGCCAGGCCGGAAGGCCCCTTTGCACGCTTTGCGGCCATGCCTTTTAGAGAGCTGAAATGGCAAAAAAAGATTTTTACGAAGTCCTCGGCGTCAATCGGGATGCCAGCGACGACGAGATCAAGAAGGCCTACCGCAAGCTGGCCATGAAATTCCATCCGGACCGCAATCCGGATAACCCCAAGGCCGAAGAGCAGTTCAAGGAAGCCAAGGAAGCCTACGAGATCCTCTCCGACGGCCAGAAGCGGGCCGCCTACGACCAGTACGGCCACGCCGGGGTCGATCCCCAGGCCGGCGGCTTCGGCGGGGGCGGTGGCTTTGGCGGCGGCGGTTTCGGCGATGCCTTCGCCGACATCTTCGGCGACATCTTCGGCGGCCGTGCCGGCGGTGGCGGCGGCGGCCGTTCCAACATCTACCGCGGCGCCGATCTGCGCTACAACCTGGAAATCAGCCTGGAGCAGGCGGCCAAGGGGACGGAAACCAAGATCCGCATCCCCACCATGGAAGTCTGCGACACCTGCAGCGGCTCCGGCGCCAAGAGCGGCACCCAGCCCAAGACCTGTCCCACCTGCCAGGGCAGCGGCCAGGTACGGCTGCAGCAGGGCTTCTTCTCCATCCAGCAGACCTGTCCCAAGTGCCACGGCACCGGCCGCATCATTCCCGACCCCTGCGGCACCTGCCACGGCGCCGGCCGGGTCAAGCAGCACAAGACCCTGTCGGTGAAGATTCCGGCCGGGGTGGACGAAGGCGATCGCATCCGGCTTGCCGGCGAAGGGGAACACGGCGTCAATGGCGGCCCCCCGGGCGACCTCTACGTGCAGATCCACCTCAAGGCCCACTCCGTCTTCCAGCGGGACCACAACGACCTGCATTGCGAGATGCCCATCAGCTTCACCACCGCCGCCCTGGGCGGGGAAATCGAAATCCCCACCCTGGACGGTGCCGCCAAGATCAAGATCCCGGCGGAAACCCAGTCGGGCAAGGTCTTCCGCCTGCGCGGCAAGGGCATCAAGGGCGTGCGCAGCCATGTGCACGGCGACCTGCTGTGCCACGTGGTGGTGGAAACCCCGGTCAATCTCACCGAGCGCCAGAAGGAACTGCTGCGGGAACTGGAGGAGATCAGCCAGGGCGATTCCGCCAACCACAATCCGAAAGCCCAGAGCTGGATGGACAAGGTGAAGGATTTCTTCGGGCAGTAGTCCCGGAGACAAACCAGGGCGGCCTCCGGGCCGCCTTTTTTTCGGGCCGCAAAGCCAGGCGGCGTCTTGCAATCCGGCCCGACCAATGCCATAGTCCTCCCCCACAACACACCACAAAATGACGCTCAAGGAGGGAAAAATGAAGCGCTTTCGTCACCGTCTGGCATCCCTGTTAATGGCCTCCTGCGCCCTGCTGTCCGGCGCCGCCATGGCAGAGAACGGGGTCACCGACAGCACCATCACCCTCGGCATGTCCGCCCCCTTCTCCGGCCCCAACGGCATCTACGGCACGGAAATGCGGGAAAGCATCACCGCCTACTTCGAGCAGATCAACAAGGGCGGCGGCATCAACGGCCGCAAGCTGGAACTGGTTTCCCTGGACGACGGCTACGAGACCGACCGGGCCGTGGCCAATACCAAGAAGCTGATCCACGACGAAAAGGCCTTCGCCCTGCTGGCCTTCTACGGCTCCTCCCCCACCACTGCCGCCATGGAAGTGTTCTCCGGCGCCAAGGTACCCCTGGTGGGCACCATCTCCGGCGCCGAAACCCTGCGCAACCCGGTGAACCGCTACATGTTCAACGTGCGCGCCAGCTATGCCAACGAAACCGATGCCATCGTCAGCCAGCTGGCCTCCCTCGGCCTGAAGAACATCGCCGTCTTCTACCAGAACGACGGCTTCGGCAAGTCCGGCCTGGACGGCGTCACCGCCGCCCTGAAGAAGCACGGCCTGGCCCCCTCCGCCGTCGGCACCGTGGAACGCAATTCCCTGGACGTGGCCAAGGCGGTGGAAGCCATTTCCAAGGTCACGCCCCAGGCCGTGATCATGGTCACCCTGTACAAGCCCACCGCCGAGTTCGTGCGCCAGATGCGCAAGCACGGCCAGAACCCCCAGTTCATGACCCTCTCCCCGGTGGGCGCCGACCTGCTGGTGAAGGAACTGGGTAACGACGCCCGGGGCATCGGCATCTCCCAGGTCATGCCCTATCCCTGGAACGACTCCAACCCCCTGGTGCGGGAATACCGCAAGCTGATGACCACCATGGGCAAGCAGAGCCAGTCTCCCTACTACGGCGTCGAGGGCTATGCCATGGCCAAGGTCATGGTGGAAGGCATCAAGCGGGCCGGCAAGGACCTCACCCGGGACAAGCTGACCACGGCCCTGGAAAGCATGGGCAGCTATGACCTGGGCGGCTACCGGGTCAGCTACTCCACCAGCGACCACAACGGTTCCCGCTTCGTGGACCTGACGGTGATCGGCAACGGCGGCAAGGTCCTGCGCTAGACCGACCAAGCATAGAAAAAGCCCGCCGATGGCGGGCTTTTTTGTTTCCCCCGTTCCGGACGGGAGGCGAATACGAAAGAGCGGAAGACGGCCCGGCTTCAGGCCCGGCGCCAGGTGGTGCCCTGGGCGGAGTCCTCGAGCACGATGCCGGCGGCCAGCAGTTCGGCCCGCAGACGGTCGGCCTCGGCAAAGTTCTTCGCCTTCTTGGCATCGATGCGGGCCTGGATGCGGGCCTCGATCTCCGCCGGGCTGAGGCCATCGGCCGCGTCCGGCGTGGCGCCCTGCAGGAAGGCCTGGGGATCGCGCTGCAGCAGCCCCAGCACCCCGGCCAGGGCCTTCAGCTGGGCCGCCACGGCTGAGTCCTTGCTGCGATTGGCCTCGTTGGCCAGGTCGAACAGCACCGCCAGGGCTTCCGGCGTGTTGAAGTCGTCGTCCATGGCCGCCTGGAAGCGCTGGGCATGGGACTCGTTCCAGTCCACCGCCACCGCTTCCGCCGGCGCCGCCTTGAGGGCAGTGTACAACCGGGTCAGGGCCTGCCGGGCGTCGTCCAGATGGGCGTCGGAATAGTTGAGGGGGCTGCGGTAGTGGGCGCGCAGGATGAAAAAGCGCACCACTTCGGCGTCGTACTTCTTCAGCACGTCGCGGATGGTGAAGAAGTTGCCCAGGGACTTGGACATCTTCTCGTCATCCACCCGCACGAAGCCGTTGTGCATCCAGTAATTGACGAAGGTGCAACCGTGGGCCCCTTCGGACTGGGCGATCTCGTTCTCGTGATGGGGGAACTGCAGGTCCTGGCCGCCGCCGTGGATGTCGAAATGCTTGCCCAGCAAATCGGAGCTCATGGCCGAGCACTCGATGTGCCAGCCGGGACGGCCGGCGCCCCAGGGGGATTCCCAGGCAGGCTCGCCTGCCTTGGCGTGCTTCCACAGCACGAAGTCCAGGGGGTCCTGCTTGGCCGAATCCACTTCCACCCGTTCGCCGGCCCGCAGGTCGTCCAGGGACTTGCCGGAGAGGCGGCCGTAGCCGGGGAACTTGCGCACCGAGAAATTCACGTCGCCATCGGCGGCCTTGTAGGCCAGGCCGTTGGCTTCCAGCTGGCCGATGAGGCCCAGCATCTGGGGCACATACTCGGTGGCCCGGGGCTCGTGGGTGGGCTTCTGCACGCCCAGAGCAGCGGCATCCTCATCCATGGCCGCGATGAAGCGGTCGGTCAGCTGGCCGATGGTCTCGCCGTTTTCCACGGCCCGGCGGATGATCTTGTCGTCAATGTCGGTGATGTTGCGGACGTAGGTCACGTCCAGACCGCTGGCCCGCAGCCAGCGATAGACGGCATCGAATACCACCAGCACCCGGGCGTGGCCCAGGTGGCAGAAATCGTAAACCGTCATGCCGCAGACATACATTTTCACCTTGCCGGCTTCAATGGGGACGAATTCCTGCTTTTCCCGGGCGATGGTGTTATAGATTTTCAGCATGGGCAGAAAGAAAAATGGGGATTATCGGATGGGCAAAAGAAAGGGCGGGAGCTTACCCGCCCGACGGCAGGCCTGGACACAAGCGGCAACTGCCGTGGAACCCGGGGGGCGGACGGCACCGAAATTCACCAGGTCGATGGCCCGGCAACTTCGCTCCGGCGCCCTTCTTTGTTAGAATCGGGCAGTTTTGCGAAAAGCCTGAAAAAAGCCGTTCGGCGTTCGCTTCGGCATATGCAAAACACCGTCAAATCGTCCGAGAGAGTATAACACAACGATGGGTTCCCACTTTTCGCCAGCTGCCCGCCTGCCGCGCCATTCCAGCCGTTCCCGGCTGCTTCCGGCCCTGCTGATCGGCGCCCTGATCGGGCTCGGTTCCGCCAACATTTCCCTGGCGGCCGACGTTGCCATCACCGATATCCAGAAGATGGTCAGACAGGGACAGAACGCCCAGGCCCTGGAAAAAGTGGATGCCTACATCGCCACCCGTCCCAAGGACGCCCAGGGACGCTTCCTGCGCGGCATCATCCTCACCGAGCTGAATCGCAACAATGAGGCCATCGCGGTCTTCACCAAGCTCACCGAGGATTTCCCGGAACTGCCGGAGCCCTACAACAACCTGGCCGTGCTCTACGCCCAGCAGAAGCAGTACGACAAGGCCCGCACCGCCCTGGAAATGGCCATCCGCACCCATCCTTCCTACGCCGTGGCCCACGAGAACCTGGGCGACGTCTATGCCAAGCTGGCCAGCCAGGCCTACGACAAGGCGCTGCAACTGGACTCCTCCAATGCCCACGCCCAGTCCAAGCTGTCCCTGATCCGCGAAATGATCGGCTCTTCCCGGGCTCCCGGCGGCAAGGTACCCGCTGCCGCCGCGCCTGCTGCCGCTCCGACGCCAGCCCCCGCCCCGGCGCCTGC